>NZ_JBFUIP010000013.1:0-59576 GCF_056401815.1 Aminobacter sp. P4_D5
GAACAGAAAAGGCTCGGTATGAGCCGCTCCATTGAGCGCGCCACCCCCATCAGACCGCAATCCACCAATCGCAAAACGACCCGGCGAAGTCTCCCTCGCCGGGTCGTTTTCAAATAAGCAAACAGCTTTGATATCAGCTTGCGGCGCTGGCCTGGATGGTGGTGCGCTCGGCCAGCAACTGGCGGACGGTCGCCATGTGGTCGGTCAGCTCGCCGATCGCTTCGTCGAGCAACTGGCGCTGCTTGTGCAGGCGGCCGAGCTGCTTGTCCGACTTGTCGAGCGTCAGGCGCAGCTGCTTGGCGTTGGTGCCGGTCGGATCGTACAGGTCGATCATCTGCTTGACGTCACGCAGCGAGAAACCAACCTTCCTGCCGAGCAGGATCAGCTTCAGCCGCGCACGGTCGCGACGGGTGTAAAGGCGCGTCGCACCCTCACGCTTGGGGTTGAGCAACCCCTTGTCTTCGTAAAAGCGCAACGTCCGCAACGTCACGCCATACTGCTTCGCCATCTCTCCAATGCGGACATAGTCCTCGCTGGAAAGATTGTTTTCATTGGCCGCAACGTCGGCGACCGACACAAGCTTCATCATCTTCTCTGCAATCCCCAATTGCGAGCACGGCGGCAGAGCCGGCCAGTGCTCTGATGGAAGCCGCAGGGGGCGGGGCTTCCGATCGTGGTTTCTATGTAAATGCTTCCTTAAGACGGCGATCTGCACACGTCTTACGTTTACGTAAATGCTATAACGACACCGCCTACCCTACGCAAGGGAAATCTGGCCGATTTGACCGTTCCGGTGGTTACACAACGTCGCAGTTTCTTAAGCTTGGTTAAGAGCTTGTTTACCACGTTGAGGGAAATGTACCCGTGTCGGTTCCCCCGTGAGCATCATGTATTGGATTGTTCACGGTTTCGGAAGGCGGCGAAAGGCCTCAGGAAACCCAGTTCCGTGGCATCTCGCGCCTCTGTTCCCGGCAAGGATTTGAGACTTCTGGTTCCAGCACCAGCACTCTGACCAACGGGCGTTTCGATGAACAACAAGCGGTCCTATCTCGACACCCTGAATGAAGGCAGGCAGCGCCGCCCGCATGCTTCGCTCGACCAGCTCAACCGCTCCTTGGAAAATCTCGAAGCGCGGCTCGAACGCACGCGCGAGGAAGCTGCCGAATCCTACCGCGCGCCGCAACGGCAAACGCCCCCGGCCGGCTACACGCCGCGCGGCGAGTTTGGCCGCAGCGCACCCTACGAACGGCCCTACCAGACGATCGCGCGCGACATCGACCGCGCCCGCGGCCAGGAAGACGGCATCGCCGCCGCCGGCAAGATCGCCAACGAATTGCGCGCGCTGCGCGAAGAGATGCGCCACCAGATGACGTCTGGGCTGCAACGCGAATTCGACCTGCTGCGCAAGGACATCGACCGCGCCAGCCAGGCAGGCGCTGCCGGCTCCCACGCCGTCGAACTCGGGCTTGAGCTGGAGCGGCTGTCGGGCGCCATCCACTCGCTCGCCGAACGCAGCGACGACAAGAGCGTCAACACGCTGCGCCTCGAACTCGAACAGGTCCGTCGCTCGCTCGGCGATCTGGCGCGCGAAGAGACAGTGCTTTCGGTCGATCGCCGCTGGGACGATTTCGACCGCCGCTGGACCGATTTTGCCGACCGCATGTCGGCAGATGCGCGCCAGCGCCCGGCAGATCCTGCCCTTGCAGCGCTCGCTGGCCGCCTCGAACAGATCAACGACGCCGTCAACAACCTGCCCGAATCGCTGTCGCTGCGCTCCATCGAAGAAAAGGTCCGCACACTTGCTGGTGCCGTCGACCAGTTCGTGCGCCAGCGCGACAGCCATGGCGAGGAGATGTTCAGCCTCATCGACGAACGCCTCGACGAAATCTCGCGTGCCATCGTCGCATCGACCGTCGCTGCCCAGACGCCGCACTTCAACCCCGAGCCGTTCGAGCGGATCGAGGTGCGCATCGCAGCCCTTGCCCACCAGATCGAGGAGATCACAGCCGACCAGCCGACGGCCGAGATCATCGAGTGCCTCAACGAGCTCTCCAATCGTGTCGACGGCATCGCCGCGCGCAGCGAAATCCCCGAGCAGGCCGTCGAGCGCCTTGGCCGGCAGATCTCGCTGATCGCCGACAAGATCGAGCGCACGCCCGCCGCACCTGATGCCGGCCTCATCTTCCAGGGCATCGAGCAGCGCTTCGATGCGCTCGCCGAGGTGTTCGAGCGCCGCCAGGGCGACGCTTTCGAACATGGCAACACGCTGTTTCGCGATCTCGAACGCCGCCTTGAAGATTTGGGCGAACGCCTCGACCGTCAGGCGGCCCAACCGGTCGCCGATCAGTCTGGCATCATGGAAGCCATCGACGCGCGCTTCACTGCTTTTGCCCAGCGGCTTGAGACCAACCGCGCCGACCCTGCCACCGAGCTTGCCATGCGCGGGCTCGAAGCCCGTCTCGAAGACATCTCCGGCCGCATCGAAATGTCGGCGGCGCAGGTAGCGAGCATCGACCCGAGCCTGATCCGCAGCCTGGAAGCCCAGGTCAGCGAATTGTCGAGCCACCTCGCGCGTCCCGGCGCGCCGCTGCCCGAGCTCGAAGACATCCGTCCGCGCATCGACGAGATCGAACGCTCGATCGCCGGCAACCACCACGCCCTTGTCGAAGCTGCCCGCCAGGCCGCCGAAGATGCTGTGCGCTCCTTCTCCGGCTCGACCACCGAGACCGCCGCTGTGGCAGGGCTTGCGCAGGACCTCAAGGCGCTGGAGACGCTGACCCGCCGCTCCGACGAGCGCAACGGCAAGACCTTCGAGGCGATCCACGACACGCTGCTCAAGATCGTCGACCGGCTCGGTTCACTCGAACCCAGCGAGCCGGCACTTGTCGAGGCGCCTGCTTCCGTCGCCGAATTGTTGTCGACCACCATGCTGTCGCCGGCACCGAAATTGGCGCTCAGCGAAACGCCATCGCTCGATTCGGAAGCACCAGCGCCGCTGCCCGACGCCAATGCCACCTTTGGCCGCCGCTCCGATCAAGCCGAACGTCCGTTGGAGAGCGAACGCGCGACCCGTAGCCCGGCACAGGCAGCCGCCGAAGCGGCCGCTGCGATCGAGGCCTTCGACGTCGTCCGCACGGACAAGAAAGAGCCAAAGCCGGCCAAGACCTCGATGCTCGGCGGTCTTGCGCGCGCTTTCGCCAGCAAGAAGGCCAAGCAAGAGACCATTATCGCGGTAGCTGCCGAGCCTGTCGTCGAGACGCCTGCGCCAAGCGTCATGCTCGACGCGCCGCTCGATCCCAAGATTGCCAACCGCCCGCTGGAGCCGGGCTCCGGTGCACCTGACCTCAACGCCATCATGCGCCGCGTCCGCGACGAGCGTGGCGAAATTGTGCGTCCCAATGAGCCCGACGCGGCGAAGTCCGACTTCATCGCCGCTGCCCGACGCGCGGCTCAGGCAGCCGCCGCCGAGGCCGATGCGCTCAAGCGCACTTCCGACTTCAAGGGCCCGGTGCGCGCGCTGCGCATCGGCGATCTCATCAAGTCCCGCCGCAAATCGGTTCTCATGGCCGTCGGCGCGGTAATGCTGGCGCTCGCCGGCATGCAGCTCGGCAAGGCCTTCCTCAACGACCCGGTCGAAACGGCAAGCATCACCGTTGCACCTTCTTCCGCCCAGCCGGTCCAGGTCGCGGTCGCAGCTCCTGCCAAGCCCATCGCGGAAACTGCCGCTCCGGTTCGCAATGTCGAAAAGCCCGAGGTCGCGCAAGCTCCCGCCGCAGCACCTGACATGATCGCCGAGGCGATACAGGATACGGCACCGGCCGATGTCATGCTCGACCATGCCAGCACGCAGTCCATTCCAGCACAGCCTGTAGTGACCGAGGCGATCAAACCAACACCGACACCTGCCGCCTTGATGGCCGAAGCTGTCGGTCCGGCGCCACTGCGCGATGCGGCCAATGCCGGCGACGCCAAGGCGCTGTTTGAAATCGGCTCACGCTACGCCGAAGCACGCGGCACAAGCGCGGACATGAAAGCCGCCGCCCAGTGGTACGAAAAGTCGGCCGAACTTGGCTTCGCGCCGGCGCAGTACCGCATCGGCAACATGTATGAGAAGGGCATCGGCGTCGACCGCGACGCCGTCAAGGCCAAGACCTGGTACCAGCTCGCCGCGGCCCAGGGCAACGCCAGCGCCATGCACAATCTGGCCGTGCTGCTTGCCATGGGCGCGGACGGCACCGTCGACAACGACTCGGCCAACCGCTGGTTCGTCAGTGCGGCCGAACTCGGCGTCAAGGACAGCCAGTTCAATCTCGGCATCCTCGCCGCCAAGGGCGTCGGCATGAAGCAGAACCTCGAAGAGTCCTACAAGTGGTTCGCGCTGGTCGCCAAGCAGGGCGACAATGACGCGGCTTCCAAGCGCGACGAGATCGCCAAGGCACTCAGCCCCGACCAGCTCAAGCGCGCCAAGGAGACGACAGCACTTTGGCAGCCCAAGGCACTGGACCCTGCCTCCAACTCGGTCGCGGTGCCAGAGGCATGGCAGGACGCGCCGGCCGCCAAGGTCGACATGAAAAAGGCCGTGCAGAACATCCAGTCGATCCTCGGCAAGAGCGGCTACGAGGTGGGCAAGCCCGACGGCGTGATGGGCCAGAAGACCAAGGACGCCATCGCCGCGTTCCAGAAAGACAACGCCATGGCCCCCACCGGCGAGGTCGATGGCCCACTGGTCGAGGCTTTGCTGGCGCGTAAATAATTCACCATCACCAGCTTTCTGCAGCCCGCCTTTACCGGAGGGTTAACTGATTGAGTTATTTTTCGTTTGTGCTCGGCGAAGTTTGACTTCGCCGCAATGTCGGCGCAAGTACCCGGTAGCCAACAAGCTCCCAGGGATGGGCGTCGGCAACAATTCAATTTGCAGAGACTGACGGGTGGGCATCTATCTCCCGATTGCGGAAATGTCGGTCAATGTGTTCGTGCTCCTGGCAATGGGCGCGGCGGTCGGCTTCCTGTCGGGCATGTTCGGGGTCGGCGGCGGCTTTCTCATCACGCCCCTCCTGATCTTCTACAACATCCCCCCCGCCATCGCGGTTGCCACCGGCGCCAACCAGGTCATCGCCTCGTCCTTTTCCGGCGCGCTTGCCCATCTCAAGCGCGGTACGCTCGACTTCAAGCTCGGCACCATATTGCTGATCGGCGGCATAGCCGGCTCGGCCGCCGGTGGCTTCGTCTTTGCGCTGCTTCGCGCGCTTGGCCAGCTCGACCTGTTCATCTCGCTGCTCTACGTCGTCTTTTTGGGCACCGTCGGCGGGCTGATGCTGATCGAAAGCGTCAACGCGCTGCGCCTGACCAAGGGCGGGGTGCCGCCGGCGCTGAAGAAATCGGGCCAGCACAACTGGATCCACCGCCTGCCCTTCAAGATGCGCTTCCGCACCTCGAAGCTGTTCGTCTCCGTCATCCCGGTGCTCGGCATCGGTGCCGGCATCGGTTTTCTGTCCGCCATCATGGGCGTTGGCGGCGGCTTCATCATGGTGCCGGCGCTGATCTACCTGCTCAAGGTGCCGACCAACATCGTCGTCGGCACGTCGCTGTTCCAGATCGTCGTCGTTTCGGCCTTCACCACGCTGGTGCACTCGACCACCAACCAGACCGTCGACATCGTGCTCGCTCTGGTGCTGATGATCGGCGGCGTCGCGGGTGCGCAATACGGCGCCAAGGCAGGCCAGAAACTGCGCGGCGAACAGCTGCGCGCATTGCTGGCACTGCTGGTTCTGGCGGTCGCCTTGCGGCTCGGCTTCGACCTGTTCGTCAGGCCGCAGAACCTCTATTCGCTGACCGGCGTGAGCGGGCTGATATGATGCGGGCGGCACTGCTTGCAGCCCTGCTCCTGACTGCCGCCCTTCCGGCGCGCGCCCAGGAAGCGGCGCATCCCGAAAGCATCCAGATCGGTCTGTCGACCGACCGCGTCGCCATCACGGCCAATTTCGCTGGTGCCGATCTCACCATCTTCGGCGCGCTCGAAAACGCCGACCCGCTGATCAACCGCCAGGGCCGCTACGACGTCTATGTCGTGCTCGAAGGTCCAGCGCGACCGGTTGTGGTGCGCCGCAAGAGCCGCGTGCTCGGCATGTGGATCAACACCCAGTCCGAAACCTTCACCAACGTGCCTATGTCTTATTCCGTGGCGACCACGCGTCAGCCGCAGGACATCACCGATCCCAACAACTACCGGCAGCTGTCACTCGGCGCGACCAACATCTACATGGAGCCCGAGGACAAGCGCGACAGCCCGCTGACCATCCAGGAATTCACCGACGCGCTGCGTGAACGCAAGCAGGCGATGGGGCTCTACAGCGACAATATCGGCGGCGTGCAGTTCCTGTCGCAAAGCCTGTTCCGCGCCACGCTGCACCTCGCCCCCAATGTGCCGGTGGGCACCCACAAGGCGCGTGCCTTCCTGTTCCGCAACGGCCTGTTCATCAAGGAAACCTCGGCGCAACTGGCCATCGTCAAGTCGGGTTTCGAGCAGACCATCTTTCGCTTCGCCACCGACCACGGTTTCGGCTACGGCCTGTTTGCCATTGGCCTTGCCATGCTCACCGGCTGGCTCGGCAGGATCATCTTCAGGAAAGATTGAAAGGCGACGCCGGCGCGCCCCGCCTCAAAGAGAGGCGCGCGCTGAACCGTCAGTCGCAACGCGACATGGCTACAGCCATCGCCGTACCCGCAACCGGTAGCCACGGTAGACGTCGCCGAACTTGCGCTCAAGATAGGCCTCCTCGCGGGCCACGACGCCATATCGGATGGTGAGCGCGAATGGCACCAGCGTCATCAGCAGCCAGAGATTGTCCAACGCGATGGCGAGAGCGACCAGCCCCAGCAGCATGCCGAGATAGATGGGGTTGCGGGTGAAGCGATAGGGTCCGCTCTCGACGATGGTGATGGTCGGCAGGTTGGTGGGAACGTTCGAACCGGCCCTGGTCATCGTAACGATGGCCCAGGCAAACAACACCAGTGCGAGCGTGAATAAAATCGCCCCAAACCAGCCCGTAGGCAGATAAGCCGGCAGAAACGGCAAGGGAATGAGCCAGTGCAACACAAGCCCGGCAATAACGGCCAGCCCCCATGCGATCGGCGGCCGGATGATGACTTGAGCGGTGTCAGCCGTGTTGTTCATCGTATGACCCGAACCCAGGTCCTTGTTCAAGATCGCATCCAGACTATTGCAAACTGCTTCCGACGCCAATCTCGATCGGCGTGCAACCAAGCTGCATTCAACCACGATACCTTCGGCGGCTGCCGAAGCGGGAAGAATCACCCCGGCCTGAGCAGCGCCCCGGCAATCGCATAGACCCTGCTGGTGCCGATCATGTAGGCGGTCAGCGCATCATCGCGGAACATGCCCTTGTAGGCACGGTCGAGCACGTTGAGCGAACCGGTGAACGAGCCGAAAGCCGGCATCACCAGCCTGGAACCGTCACCGGCAAAACAGCGCCGCCTGACCGAACGGCCGCGCTGGACGATGCGCGCGCAAGGGTGCAGATGCCCCGCCACCTCGCCCTCGGCCTGGCCCTTCGACGGCTCATGGCGAAACGCCAGCCCGCCGACCGCCAGTTCCTGCACCGTCTCGCCGGGCAGATCGTCGGGCGCTTCGGGATCGTGATTGCCAGCAACCCAGAACCAGTCGCGGCCCTTCATCATGCCGACCAGGCTGTCGCGGAACGGCTCTGGCAGGCGCGCCGCACCCTCGCCATCATGAAAGCTGTCGCCAAGGCTGACGATGGTCTTGGGCGCATAATCCTCGACGACCGATGCCAGCCGCACAAGCGTCGCGGCCGTGTCGTAGGGCGGGATCAGCCGGCCGCGACGGGCAAAGGAAGAACCCTTTTCGAGATGCAAATCTGAGACGACGAGAAGGCCGATATCAGGGAAATGCAATGCCCCGCGCTGATCGCAGACCGCGCGCACGCCTGCGATGGCGATTGCTTCGCCGCCGGCCCTTACCAAATCACGCGCGGCAATGTTCATGCGCTTCCCATCGCCTCTTCGATCAGGTCCGCCGCCTCGAGCAGCAGCGTATCGTTGGCCTCGCCATTGACCGGTTCCCTGCCGATTTCCAGCATCACCGGCACCGCCAGCGGCGAGATCTGGTCGAGCATCTTATGGACGATTCGCCCGCGAATGCGCGAGAGCATCTCGGCCAGCCTCCTGACATCGAGCAGTCCGGATGCCGCATCGGCCCGCGTCGCCTTGAGCAGGATGTGGTCGGGCTCATGGCTGCGCAAGACGTCATAAATGAGGTCGGCCGAAACCGTTATCTGCCGCCCGTTCTTTTCCTGGCCGGGAAAGCGTTTTTCGATCAAGCCTGATATGACAGCGCAGTTGCGGAAGGTGCGCTTGAGCAGCCAGCTGTCGGCGAGCCAAGCCTCCAGGTCGTCGCCCAGCATGTCCTCATCGAACAATTCGGCGAGCGAGGGCTGCTTGTTCTTGAACATGTGACCGAGATCGCCGAGCGCCCAAATGGCCAGCGAATAGTCGGTGGCAACAAAACCCAGCGGTCGCGCGCCGGCACGCTCCAATCGCCTTGTCAGCAACATGCCGAGTGTCTGGTGCGCCAGCCGGCCCTCGAAGGGATAGGCCACCATGTAGTGGCGCTCGCCGCGCGGAAAGGTCTCGATCAAGAGATCCTCGCGCCGCGGCAGGATCGATTTCAGCTGCTGCATGCGCAGCCAGTCCGACACCTGGTCGGGCAGCGCCTTCCAGCGCGCGGGGTCCGCCAACATGCCGCGCACCTGTTCGGCGAGATAGGTCGACAGCGGAAACTTGCCGCCGGCATAAGAGGGCACCAGCACGTTGCCGCCACCGCCGGTGGAGACGTAACATTCGTTTTCGCGGATGCCTTCGAAGCGCAGCACCTTGCCGGCGAAGATGAACATGTCGCCGATCGACAGTGTTTCGACGAAATACTCCTCGATCTTGCCGAGCGCGCGTCCGCCGCGCAAGGCGAGCGACTGGGCACTGCCCGCGCCCGGCTTGCCCTTGGCGCGGGTGAAGCGGACATTCAGCATCGGCGCTTCGATGATGGTGCCGACATTGAGCCGGTATTGCTGGGCAACGCGCGGATGCGACACCCGCCAAGTGCCGTCCTTGGTCAGGCGGATGCGGGCGTAGCGCTCATAGGTTCGCAGCGCGTAGCCGCCGGTGGCGACAAAATCGACGACACGGTCAAAGGTGTCGCGGTCAAGCGCTGAATAAGGTGCCGCACCCCTCACCTCACTGAACAGGTCGTCGGCGCGGAAAGGCGCACCGCACGCGCAGCCCAGTACATGCTGTGCCAACACGTCGAGCGCGCCTTCGATCAGCGGTGGGGTGTCCTGCGCGCCGAGATAATTGGCCTCAAGGGCCGCCCGGCACTCCAGCACCTCGAAGCGGTTGGCCGGCACCAATATCGCCTTGCTCGGCTCGTCCATGCGGTGGTTGGCACGGCCAATGCGCTGGGCAAGGCGGCTCGCGCCTTTCGGCGCGCCGACATGCACCACGAGATCGACATCGCCCCAGTCGATGCCCAGATCTAGCGTCGAGGTCGCCACCATAGCCCTCAGCGCATTGTCGGCCATCGCCTTTTCGACGCGGCGGCGCTGGCCGACGTCGAGCGAGCCGTGATGCAACGCGATCGGCAGATTGTGGTCGTTGATCCGCCACAGCTCCTGAAACAGCAATTCGGCCTGGCTGCGCGTGTTGACGAATAAAAGCGTCGTACGGTGCTTGCGGATCGCCTCATAGACATCGGGAATGGCATAACGCGCCGAATGCCCCGACCACGGCACGTGCTCCTCGGAATCGAGGATCGATATCTCCGGCTTGGCGCCACCCGACACCGTGATCAGCTCGGCCATCTCGCCTGATGGGTTCTGGTTGACTAGCCAGCGCCGCAACTCGTCCGGCTGGGCCACCGTCGCCGACAGTCCTATCGCCTGAAGGTCGGGCACGAAGGCGCGGAGCCGCGCCAGCCCGAGCGACAGCAGATGACCGCGCTTGGAGGTCACCAGCGAGTGCAACTCATCGAGCACGATGTAGCGCAGGTCGGCGAAAAAACGCTCGGCGTCAGGCGAGGCGATCAGCAGCGCCAATTGCTCGGGCGTCGTGAGCAGGATTTCAGGCGGCGACAGTTTTTGCCGCGTGCGCTTGTGCGCTGGCGTGTCGCCGGTGCGCGTTTCCATCGTGATCGGCAGGCCGATCTCGGCGACCGGCTTGCCGAGATTGCGCTCGATGTCGACGGCCAGCGCCTTGAGCGGCGAGATGTAGAGGGTGTGCACGCCGCGTTGCATCTCGCCTGGCCCGCGTTTTGGACGCGTAGCGAGGTCGGTCAGCGACGGCAGGAAACCGGCCAGGGTCTTGCCTGCGCCAGTCGGCGCGATCAGGAGCACCGAATTGCCCTGCTGGGCTGTGGCGAGCAGATCAAGCTGATGGGCGCGCGGCGACCAGCCGCGCTCGGTGAACCATCGCAAGAATGGTTCCGGCAGCATGGCAGCAGTCGTACTCGGCTCCAGTCTCGCTTGGCTCGTCACGCCACAGACCTAACGCGGGCGTGCGGCAACGCCAAGCGGAATCTGGAACAAAAAGGGATCAAGAGATGGAGGACGACCAGATCAACTGAAACGCCCCCCTCTGCCCTGCCGGGCATCTCCCCCTCAAGGGGGGAGATTGGCAGCGGCCGCCTCGCCGCCCGTTCGGCAACGCTGAGATGATTGGCGCTACGGGCAACGCGACTGATCTCTCCACTTGAGGGGGAGATGCCCGGCAGGGCAGAGGGGGGGCGTGAAGGAGTGCGACCCATCCGGCTTGCGTCTTCGCCATAGCCGCGTCACATACGGACACCTGCACAAACCGAGCCCGCCCGCATGACCGACATCGCCTCACACGAAGCCCGTATCGCTGAACTTGAAAAGCTCGTTCGCGAGCTTCAGGCCCAGCTGGAAGCCGTCCAGAAACAAATGGGCATCACAGCCAAGCCGGCGGAAAAACAGCTGCGGTCGCGCGGCATGCTCGGCAATCCAAAAGCGCGTTAGCCCTCCCTCTCCGTCACCACGATCAGCCCCTCCACCGGCTCGCGGCGGTCCTGCCGGATCACGGCGCGCTCCAGCGAAACCAGATTCAGCCCGGCAGCGGCAATCAGGCCGTGCACATAGGCTTCCGAGTGAGCATAGCGGCGCGACGGCTGCAACTCGAAGGCGCCCTCGCCGGCAAACCGCTCGACCGAAAAGGCAAACAGTCCGCCYGGCGCCAGCATGCCGCTTGCGCTCGCAAACACCCGGTCGAGCCCTCCGAGATACATGAACACATCCGCCGCGGTAATCAGGTCGGCCCTGTCGCCATCTGGCTGGAATTCCTGCAGGTCGGCCTTTTCAAGCCTGTCGTAAACACCCTTGTCGCGCGCCTTGCGCAGCATTTCGGCCGATATGTCGTAACCGTCCAGCCGTGTCGCCACCGGCCTCAGCTTGACGCCCATAAGCCCGGTGCCGCAGCCGAGGTCGATGGCATGTTCGAACCGCGCTCGCCCCGTGGCGGCAATCGCCGCCGTCAGTAGTTCCGGCACGCGGTAATGCAGCGTCTCGACCAGCGCATGATCGAATTTGTCGGCATATTGGTCGAACAAGGTCTCGACGAAAGCGCTCGGCGGGCTTTCGCTCATAGGTCCCGCACCGATCAACTGCAGCTTGAGCGCGGCCCCTGGCCGATCCGCCGGTTCGAGTTTCAGCGACATACGCCAGGCTTCGGCTGCGGCGCCAAGCGCTCCGGCCGCCTCCTGCATCTCGCCGAGGCGAAACCAGCCCATCGCCCATTTCGGCGCTATCTCCAGCGCGCCCAGCATCAGCTCGGCGGCGGCGGCATGCTCGCCCGAGCCGAACAGCATTTCAGCATAGTCCGCCCGCCGGTCGGCAAGCAGGTCGTTGGAAGAGAGCTGCAACAGCGTCAAGCGCGGCATCCACAATGAGGAGGGTGGCGCGCATTACTGCCAAAGCGGCCTTCCACGCAAGCGCCAAATGCCTATCTTGGAACAATGCGTGCCAGCGACCTGCTTCATCCCCGCCTCGAGGGGCTTTATTGCCCGCCCGGCGATTTCTACATCGACCCAGTGCGGGCGGTAGAGCGCGCGCTCATCACCCATGGCCATTCCGACCATGCCCGGCCCGGCCACGCCAAGGTGCTGGCGACGCAACAGACCCTCGACATCATGGCCATACGCTGCGGGCCAGGCTTTGCCGGGACAACGCAGGCCATGGCGTTTGGCGAGAAACTCAAACTCGGCGACGTCAGGATCTCGTTTCATCCGGCCGGCCATGTGCTCGGCTCGGCCCAGATTTCGGTCGAGCACAATGGCATCCGCATCGTAGCTTCAGGCGACTACAAGCGTGCCAAGGATCCCACCTGTACGCCCTTCGAGGTCGTGCCATGCGACGTCTTCATCACGGAGGCGACCTTCGGGCTGCCGGTGTTCCGTCACCCGGATGCAGCTGACGAGATCGGCAAGCTATTGAAGTCGGCACAGCAGTTTCCAGAGCGCGCCCATCTCGTCGGCGCCTATGCGCTCGGCAAGGCGCAACGCGTCATGCGCCTGCTGCGCGACCAGGGCTACGACAAGCCGATCTACATCCACGGCGCCATCGCCAGGCTCAGCGAATATTACGAGAGCCAGGGTGTAGCGCTCGGCGACTTGCAGCCGGCGACTGTCGAGGGCGGCGACAAGCGCGATTTCGCCGGCGCGATTGTCGTGGCACCCTCGTCGAGTTTCGCCGACCGCTGGGCGCGGCGTTTTCCCGACCCGCTCACCTGTTTCGCCTCGGGCTGGATGCGCATCCGCCAGCGCGCCAAGCAAGGCGGCGTCGAGCTGCCGCTGATCATCTCCGACCATTCCGATTGGAACGAGCTGACCGAAACGATCAAGGACACCGGCGCCGGCGAGGTCTGGGTCACCCACGGCCGCGAGGAAGTGCTGGTGCGCTGGTGCGAGCTGAATGGCATTGCGGCCCGGCCCTTGCACCTCGTCGGCTATGAGGATGAGGGGGATTGATGATGCTCAGGAAGGTTGCATTCCGTCCCACCCCCCTCTGGCCTGCCGGCCATCTCCCCCGCAAGGGGGGAGGTCAACTAACCTCGGCCTCCGTGCCAGTTGCCAGCATGACAAGGTGGAGGCAGGTAGCCACGCTGGCTGATCTCCCCCCTCGCGGGGGAGATGGCCGGCAGGCCAGAGGGGGGTGGGACAGCACGCGACGCCGATCGGGGACGCCTCTCCTATGAACCGCTTCGCCGAGCTCCTCGATCGCCTCGTGCTGACGCCGTCGCGCAATGGCAAGCTCAAGCTCATCACCGACTATTTCCGCGACGTCGAGGACCCCGACCGCGGGCTGGCCCTTGCCGCCCTCACCGGCGATCTCAACATCGCATCGGTCAAGCCCGCCATGCTGCGCCAGCTGGTGGCCGAGCGCATGGATCCCATCCTCTTCGGCTACTCCTACGACTATGTCGGCGACCTCGCCGAGACGGTCTCGCTGGTCTGGCCGGAAGTACCAGACCAGCGCCCCAACCACGACATCTCGCTTGCCGAAGTGGTCGAAAAGCTGCAATCGGCCAGCCGCTCCGACGGCCCCGCCGTGCTCGCCCGGCTGCTCGACCAGGCAGCTATTTCGGCCCGCTATGCCATCATCAAGCTGGTCACCGGCGGCCTGCGCATCGGCGTGTCGGCGAGGCTTGCCAAGCAGGCACTTGCCGATCTCGGCAAGGTTGACGTGTCGGAAATCGAGGAACTCTGGCACGGCCTCACTGCGCCCTACATCGAGCTGTTCGCCTGGCTGGAAGGCAAAACGCCGAAGCCTGAGAAAACTGCAAAGGCGCTGTTCCGCCCGGTCATGCTGTCCAACCCGCTCAGTGACGGCGACCTCGAAAAGCTTGCGCCAGCCGACTACGCCGCCGAATGGAAATGGGATGGCATCCGCGTCCAGGCGGTCTCAGAAGGTGGCATCCGCCGGCTCTACTCGCGTACCGGCGACGATGTGTCAGGTGCTTTCCCCGACGTCGTGGCCGCCATGGATTTCAATGCTGCGCTCGACGGCGAACTCCTCGTCGGCGTGCCGGCCGAAGCCACCGGCACTTTCTCCGACCTGCAGCAGCGGCTCAACCGCAAGACCGTCTCGCCCAAGATGCAGACGCAATATCCGGCCTTCGTGCGTTGCTACGACCTGCTCCAGCTTGATGGCGAGGACCTGCGCGGCCTGCCCTTCACCGCGCGCCGCGAGCGGCTCGAAGCCTTCATCGCCACGCTCGATCCCACCCGCTTCGACCTGTCGCCGCTGGTGCCGTTCGGCGATTGGGCAGCACTCGAAGAGATGCGCCGCATACCGCCTCATCCGATCATCGAGGGCGTGATGCTGAAGCGGCTCGATTCGCCCTATCTCGCCGGCCGCCCCAAGGGGCCCTGGTTCAAGTGGAAGCGCGATCCGCACACTGTCGACGCGGTGCTGATGTATGCCCAGCGTGGCCACGGCAAGCGCTCGAGCTTTTATTCCGACTACACATTCGGGGTCTGGTCGGGTGCCGAGGGCGCTGAGGAATTGGTGCCGGTCGGCAAGGCCTATTTCGGCTTCACCGACGAGGAGCTGAGGCAGATCGACAAATATGTCCGCGACAACACCATCGAACGTTTCGGCCCGGTGCGCTCGGTGCGTGCCGACAGGAAAAACGGGCTGGTGCTGGAAGTCGCCTTCGAAGGCCTCAACCGCTCGACGCGCCACAAGTCGGGCGTCGCCATGCGCTTTCCCCGGATATCGCGGCTGCGCTGGGACAAGCCGCCTGATGAAGCCGACCGCATCGAGACGCTGCAGGCGCTGCTCGATTAAAGCATGATCCCGAAAAGTGGCCGCCGGTTTTCGGACAAGATCATGCTCAAATAACGTTCTACTCGGTCACCGAGACCCTGATCTGGTAGATGTCGACCGCCTTGCCTTCCTTGGCGAAGTCCGAATTGATGGCGATGGTGCCGGCAGCACCCGGCTTCTTGTCAGGCACGTCCATCTCGAACAGATATTCACCGCGCTGGTAGCTGACGATGTAGCGCTTGCGGCCGCAATCGCCGAGCTCGCCGAAATTGCAGTCGACGGCCATCTGCGTTTCCTGGCCGTCTTCGGCGCGGGCGACGATGTCGAAGACCGCATGCTTGCCGGCGATCTGCTCGAGCACGCCCTGGCCGACATCGAAGCTGACGGCCGAACCTGATGTGCCCGAACGAATGCGCAGATAGCTGCCGGTATCGTCCTTGGCGATTTCGGCCGTCGTGCCGTTGGGCGCGCTCACACCGGTCGAATCGGTGGGCGTGAAGACGGTGATCCAGTTGCGCGCCTGATCGACCTCTCCGGGGCGTGCCGGGCCCGCATTGGTGCCGTCAGGCGAAAAATCCTCGCTCTCGAGCTGCTTGGGGGGATTGTGCACCGAGGTGTCGATCTCGGCGGCCGATTTGAACAGATCGGTCTGCACGGCCCACCAAGCGCCGATACCACCCATGGAAAGCAGGGTGACGGCAAAGAAAATCGCCGCGAAAGGCCGCCGCTTTTCGGCGCGCGCGCTGGCGCGGTCGGCCGCGCGTCGCTCGGCCCTGCTGCGCTTTTCGGAAAGCTCGATCGGCGGGCCGCCGGGCAAGGTCGCATCGGGCATGATATCGGGCACGACAGGCGTCACGCCTTTTGCCGGCTTTCCGATCGAGACCGACGGCGCCTTGGGCGCGCCATTGCCGTTGAGCGACACTTCCGGTGCCGAGGCCGGGTTGGCCGAGCCGATGGAGACCTCGGGGCCTGCCGGCATGAACTCCGATTCGATCTCGGTGATCGTCGCCTGCAGCGCCTTGCGGCGGTTGATCGCCACTTCCACGGTCATGGCCGGGTTGTTCTTGAGAGCACGGTCAAGCGCGGCAAAGGCCGCGCGATAGACCTTTTCGCGAAACTCGCGGTTCTCGGGATCGCCTTTTTCGAAAGCGTTCCGGATCGCCTTTTCGATCGAATCCAATCGATTTTCCTCGCAACGGCGCCTGTGTTGCCAGATGGTTAGCGGCAGAGAGGGCATCAATCAACGGCGCTGTTGGCGTTTTGTCGGCCAAAACAGGATGCAATGCCCCTTGGGGCGGGCAAAACAAGTGCGCCAGGCGCCCAAGCCTGTACATTGTGGACAGCGCTCGATCTGCTATATGGAGTGACGTTTACGGAAACGTCAAAATCGAGAGCCGGGAGAAAAGCGTGGCGCTGCCTGACATCCTCAAGAAGAACTTGCGCATCCCCGTGGTCGGCGCACCTTTGTTCATCATCTCGCATCCGCCTCTGGTGCTGGCGCAGTGCAAGGCCGGAATCGTCGGCTCCTTCCCCGCGCTCAACGCCCGGCCCGAGGCACAGCTCGACGAGTGGCTGGCCATGGTCACAGAAGACCTCGCCACCCATGACGCCGCCAACCCGGATCGCCCGGCAGCACCCTTTGCCGTCAACCAGATCGTCCACAAGTCCAACAAGCGCCTCGAACACGACCTGCGCCTGTGCGTGAAGTACAAGGTGCCGATCGTCATCTCCTCGCTCGGCGCGGTCGAAGAGGTCAACCAGGCCGTCCATTCTTATGGCGGCATCGTTTTGCACGACATCATCCACGACCGCCACGCCCGCAAGGCAATCAAGATGGGGGCCGACGGGCTGATCGCCGTTGCCACCGGGGCCGGCGGCCATGCCGGCACGCTTTCACCCTTCGCGCTGATCCAGGAAATCCGCCAATGGTTCGACGGCCCGCTGCTTTTGTCGGGCGCAATCGCCAATGGCGGTGCAGTGCTCGCAGCCCAAGCGATGGGGGCTGACCTCGCTTACATCGGCTCGCCCTTCATCGCCACCGAGGAGGCGCGCGCTGCCGACGCCTACAAGCAGATGATCGTCGACTCCAAGGCCGCCGACATCGTCTACTCCAACCTGTTCACCGGCATCCACGGCAACTACCTCAAGGGCTCAGTCCGCGCCGCCGGCATGGACCCCGACAACCTCGCCGTCTCCGATCCGACGCAGATGGATTTCGAAGGCGACAACAAATACAAGGCCTGGAAGGACATCTGGGGCTGCGGCCAGGGCATCGGTGCCATCGACAAGGTCATGCCGGTTGCCGAACTGGTCGAGCGCCTGGCCAGCGAGTACGCCGCCGCCAAGGCCCGCCTCGTGGGCTGAGGTACAACAATGGCGGGCTGAGCCGGCAAGCCTGCGATGACGGGTTATCGCCGCTGCTCAAAACCGTCAGAAGGTGTCTTGAAATCCGAGCGCAATGAAGTTATCACGCGCTCATTGCCTCGCACCTTCCGGGTCGCGAAGCATGGAAGCCGCTTTAGCTCAGTTGGTAGAGCATCGCATTCGTAATGCGGGGGTCAGGTGTTCGAGTCACCTAAGCGGCACCATTTTTCCCGTTTTCATCAGTCGCTGAGTCACTAGCAATGCACGAAGCTGCGCTGCTTGGCGGCGTCGTTTGCAGTGGCTGCTCGTTGCTGGCGGTCGCTGCGCAGCCACCTGCGCCATTTCATATGTGGCATCAGCCCTGCAAATCCGAAATCGAGGCGCGCCGCCCGGCGGGCTGGGCCAGCCGGGCGGCGCAGTTTCTATGGTTTGGCAAGCTCGAGCGATGCCCGTGCGCTGCTTACCAGGATGGAATCAGGGCGCCCTTGAACTCGTCGTTGATGAACGACTTGATGCTTTCGTCATGGTAGGACTCGACTAGCGTCTTGACCCATGGCGCGTCCTTGTCGGCGCTGCGCACGACGATCACATTGGCATAGGGCGACTCGCTACCTTCGATTGCGATGGCGTCGTTCTTCGGATGCAGGCCCGCTTCCAGCGCGAAGTTGGTGTTGATGACCGCCGCATCGACATCGTCCAGCGAACGCGGCAGCTGGGCCGCGTCGAGTTCGGCGAACTGAATGTTCTTGGGATTTTCGGTGATGTCGGCGGGGCCCGCCTTCAGACCCACTTCCGGATTGACCTTGATGAGGCCTTCCTTGGCGAGAACCAGAAGCGCGCGRCCGCCATTGGTCGGGTCGTTCGGGATSGCGACGGTTGCGCCTTCGGCGAGCTCGCCGAGGCTCTTCACCTTCTTGGAATAGACGCCCATAGGGGTGGTGATGGTCTTGCCGACGCTGACAAGGTCGAAACCGCGATCGGCGATCTGGTTGTCGAGATAGGGCTGGTGCTGGAAGGAGTTGGCGTTGAGATCGCCGTCGGCCAGCGCCTGGTTCGGTACCACGTAGTCCGAAAATTCCAGGATCTCGATGTTGAGACCATTCTTGGCGGCGACTTCCTTGACCTTTTCCATGATCTGAGCGTGCTCGCCGGGCGTAACGCCGACCTTGATGTCTTCGGCRAGCGCCGGGACGCTGATGAGGGCAGCAAGAGCCGCCGAGACGAGGAACTTCATCATAGTTTTCTCCTTGATGATGACATGACTTGGGAGGGGTTGAATCAACTCTTGCGGTTGCGCTTGTCAAAGCGACGGGCAAGGGCGTCGCCTGCGCTCTGGACGAGTTGCACGAGGACGATCAGCATCACCACAACGGCCAGCATGACTTCCGGCATAAAGCGCTGGTAACCGTAGCGGATGCCGAGATCGCCGAGGCCGCCGCCACCGACCGCGCCGACCATCGCCGAAAAGCCGATCAGGCTGACAATGGTCATAGTGAAGGCGAGCAAGATGGCCGGGCGCGCTTCGGCGAGAAGCACCTTGAAAACGATTTGCATCGGCGTCGCCCCCATGGCGCGAGCCGCTTCGATGAGCCCTTTGTCAACATCGCGTACTGCGGCCTCCACCAGGCGCGCGAAGAACGGAACTGTGGCGATGGTCAGGGGCACTATGGCCGCGGTGGTACCGATCGACGTGCCTGTCAGGAGGCGCGTGAAGGGGATAATGGCAACGACGAGGATAATGAAGGGCGTCGATCGCGCGGCGTTGACGACGAGCCCGATCGCGTGGTTGAGCGCCGGCGCGGGGAAGAGTTCGTTCCTGGCGCTGGTAGCGAGAAAGACGCCGATCGGCAGGCCGATCAGGGAGCCGATGAGGCCGGATACGGCCACCATGTGCAGCGTCTGCAGCAGCGATTTCCAGAGCACGTCGAAAAGCATCTCAGGCGACATAGCCGAGCACCTCCGTGGCAAGGCCCGTGGCCACATAAAAGCGGCTGGCGCGGTCAAGAATCTCTGGTGTCGCCGGATAGGCGACGACGAGCGTCCCGAAAGGTTCCCCCGCGATCTCCTCGATGGCACCCGCGAGGATGTTGACGTTTCCGCCAATCTCCGTGACCAGCTGCGCCGTCAGCGGCTGGAAGGCCGTCGCGCCGAAGAAGGTGAGCCGCACGAGAATGCGGTCGCCCGCCGAAGGCGCGGCCTTCACTCCGGCACGCAGCCATTCCGGCAGGGAAATGCCGAGCGTTGAGGAGAGGAGGATCTTCGTCGTCTCGTGCTTCGGAGCGGTGAAGATGTCGAAGGTCCGGCCCTGCTCGACGATTTGTCCCTTGTCGATGACGGCGACGTGCGAGGCAATGGTTTTGACTACCTCCATCTCATGGGTGATCAACAGCACCGTCAGGCCGAGATCGGCATTGATCTGCTTCAGCAGCGCCAGGATCGACTGGGTGGTTTCTGGGTCGAGCGCGGAGGTCGCCTCGTCGGAAAGCAGGAGTTTGGGCGAGGTCGCCAGCGCCCGCGCAATGCCGACGCGCTGCTTCTGCCCGCCGGAGAGTTCCGACGGATAGCGGTCGACCTTGTCGCCAAGCCCGACGAGATCAAGCAGTGGGTCGACCTTCCCTTTGATCGCGGCACGATCCAGCCCGGCGACCTCCAGCGGCAATGCGATATTGTCGAAAGCAGTACGCGAGGACAGCAGGTTGAAGTGTTGGAAGATCATCCCGACCTCGCGCCGCAGACCGCGCAGGCCAGCCTCGTTCAGCTCCCCAACCTCGGTGCCGTCCACCACCACCTTGCCCGAACTCGCCTTTTCAAGGCCGTTGACGAGCCGGATGAGCGTGGACTTGCCGGCACCGGAGCGGCCGATGATGCCGGTGATCTCCCCTCGGCCGACGGTCATGTCCACGCCATCGAGCGCGGTGAAGGATTTCGCACCGTCGCCGAAGCGCTTGGTCACGCCCTCGAACGCGACCATGGGCGCGGCTTGCGCGCGCTCATGGCGAGCCCCGTCGGCCGCTGCAATTGGCAATTTCATAATTAGCTCACGTTTTAGTCAGGTCACCCGGGCGAGATAGCATCGCCACAGCGTCATACGAAGGCGCTACGCATTCGATGACGGGTGACTAATCGTAGCATGCAATCAACCTTGATCTCGCGTGCCTGGGGCCGGCAGACGCTCCATTGCCCCGATTTGGCGGGATCCGACAGGAATGGAATTCTCAAGATCGGCCATTCAGGAGAATATCTCTGCAAAACGCCCGTTCGGGACCGTCATCCGCCGGCTGTTGCTCACCACCAACCGGCCGGAAGCGGCATCCCGCAGGATATTTCAGCCTGCAGGTAGTGGTGTTTGCGGCGCCGAGGCCGTCATCATGCGCTGCGACTTCCACCGGCCAACACATGAGGCGATGCTGTCAGCGGCTGGCTGCCGCTGAAACAAACGAAACACGCCTTCGGCGCTACAGAAAAACACCTGAAATGGAAGCGGAGTAGGACGGGAAGTGCCGCGAGTGCGGCATGTTCAACCGGCGAAACGCAATGACTGACCGCCAGGACAAAAACCTCTTGGCCGAGGCGCTGATGCGTTTTGCTCCGAAACACGAGAGTTCAAAATGCTGAAGTCAACTGCTTCGCCTGACTTTCCCGAGCGGCTCCGCGCGAGCCTCATCGGCCAAGATCACCCAGACTATGACGCGGCTCGCACGCTCTACAACGCCATGATCGACAAGCGGCCGCGCTGGATCGTCCCTTGCGCCGAGGTTGCCGACGTGGTCGCCGCCGTCAATCATGCCCGAGACAAGCAATTGCTCGTTGCCATTCGCGGCGGCGGCCACAACGGTCCGGGCTTCGGCAGTTGCGACGGCGGCATGGTCATCGACATGTCGCCGATGAAGCGGATCGATATCGATCCCGCCACGCGCACGGTCCACGTCGAGGCCGGCTGCACCCAAGGCGACGTCGACCGCGCCACCAGCGAGCACGGGCTTGCGGTCCCGGCGGGCATCGTCTCGACGACAGGCATCGCCGGACTGACGCTGGGCGGCGGCACCGGCTATCTCACGCGCAAGCACGGGCTCACCATCGACAACCTGCTTGCCGCCGAGGTCGTGCTAGCCGACGGCAGCGTTGTCACGGCAAGCAAGGACGAAAATCCGGAGCTGTTTTGGGCGCTACGCGGCGGCGGTGGCAATTTCGGCGTCGTGACGCGCTTCACATTCCAGGCGCATCCGGCGAAGGACGTTTATGCCGGGCCGATCTTCTACGACATCGCCCATGCCGCCGAGATCATGCGCTGGTATCGCGGCTTCCTGCCGAAAGCGCCGCGTGAACTCGCGATGTTCTTCGGGATCAAGACGGTGCCCTCCTGCGATCCGTTCCCGCGCGAGATCTGGGGCAAGCGGATCTGTGCGCTCATCAGCTGCTACAACGGCACCGAGGAGGACGGCATCCAGGCGATGCAGCCCGCCCGCGACGCGCTGCCCAAGCCGCTGATGGACGGCATGATGCAGGTGCCCTTCGTCGGCCTCCAGGCGTTGTTCGATCCACTGCTGCCGAAGGGGCTGCAGTGGTACTGGAAGGGCGACTATGTCGACGAGCTGTCCGATGCGGCAATCGCTGCCCATGTCGAGCACGGCTCGAAGAGCCCGAGCGAGCTGTCGCTGATGCATCTCTATCCCATCGACGGAGCGGTCCACGACGTGGCTGCTGATGCAACCGCCTGGGGTGCGCGGCGAGCCCGCTGGTCGATGGTTATCGCCGGCATCGATCCCGACCCTGGCAAGGCGCCGGAGCTGAAGCGCTGGGCTGGCGCGTATTGGGCGGCGGTGCACAAGCACAATGCGCATGGCGGCGCCTATATCAACTTCATGATGGACGATGAGGGCGAGGCGCGCGTGCGTGCCGCCTATGGCGCCAATTATGGGCGGCTCGCCGCAGCCAAGCACAAATACGATCCGAAGAACCTCTTCCGGGTCAACCAGAACATCCGGCCATAAGCCGAAGCTGAGCCTGTCCGTCCTTGGGTCCACGTCCGAGGGCGGACAGGCTTGTCGCATGAGAAAACCAGGGCCGCGTGCAGCGGCCCTGCTGTTCGCCATGCGGCGGGCGGCCGAAAATATCGGCTCTCGCAGCGCAAATCTGCACCGCGTTGCCAGGCTGGTGCCTGTGAGGGCATAACCCTTGAAATCGGTGTCGTAGGCCAACAGCGCTGCCCTCTGCACCGCTAGCGCTTCAAGCTCCGATCCGATTATTGTCACCGGCAGGTCGGTGGCTGTTCCGTGAGTCCGGTTCGCCGCCGGTCCTTCCGCGAGCTTGTCGAGCAGGTTTTTCATCTCGGTTCGATGAAGAGTAAGCCCGGACCGCATAAAAATTCGAGATGGCAAACCGCCCGCAAAGATTACAAATGCAACCGTCGGGCCGGACATTCGAAGCAGGCGAAACAAGGAACCAGGCGCGATGCCCAAGTCAAAAGCTGTTGTCACAACAAAACATGCAAGCCGCTACCTGCAGCAACTCTGCAAGCACTGGGGCCACAAATTCGAAGTCGAGTTCTCGCCTGTCCAGGGACGCATCGATCTTGGCGAAGGAAGATTGATCGATCTGAGCGCGGGCGATTCAGCCCTGACGGTCGAACTGGAGGCAGCCGACCTGCCGCGACTTGAGCAGGTCGTGGTCGACCATATCGTGCGTTTCGCGTTCCGCGAGGAATTGCATTTCGACTGGAAGCCAGTCGACCCGAACTAGGCTGACGGGTAGCGGCTTCTACTTGCCGAGGGCGAACCGGAAATTGATGCCGGCGAAGACGGCGCATTGCGGTTCGATGAAGGCGTTCGCCTTCACCTTGTCGCAGACCGGATTGCGTTTCTTACAAAACCGTATGGCCTCAGACAGGACCAGTAGACCTCGGCACCTTAGACATCTCCCTGCCGGCCAAACCTCTCGGGCCGGAAATTGTCAAAACAGCCGGACCTTCCGGCTTCCAACGGGATGATGGATATGACGAAATCTTTTGCTGTCGCTGCCTTTGCACTCGCCGCCGCTCTCGGCTCGATTCCCACTTTCGCCCTGGCTGCCACCGCTCCGGTACCGTGCGAACAGATGCTGAGCGACGTCAATGCCGCGATGAAGGCGACGAAAGCAGCCGACACCGAAAAGGCCAAGGCCGTCGACCTCAAGGGCAAGGGCCTTGAGCGCTGCAAGGCCGACGACGATGCCGGTGCCGACGCATTCTTTCAACAAGCGCTGCAGGTGCTCGGCAAATAGCGCCAGCACCTCCCCCCGCATCTTCCCCAACAGTCCCTGCAACGAGGAACAACGTCATGACGACGCGAACTAACCGTGCGCAGATGCTAAACAAGGTCCCTGCGGTCACATTCGACTTCTGGCTGATCAAGCTGCTGGCGGTGACCGTCGGCGAAACAGCCGCCGATTACATGAACCTCGACCTCGATATGGGCCTGGCGACCACATCGTGGATCCTGAGCGGTCTTCTGATCGCAGCCCTGGCCCTGCAATTCGCCCAGTTCCGCTACGTTCCGTGGATCTACTGGGTGACAGTGGTGCTGATCAGCGTCGTCGGCACGCTGGTGACGGACAATCTTGTCGACAATTTCGGCGTCAGCCTGCAAACGACGACGCTGCTCTTCAGCGTCTTGCTGGCGGCCACTTTCACGCTCTGGTACGCGTCGGAAAGGACTCTGTCGATCCACAGCATCACCACCACCAGGCGCGAAACCTTCTACTGGCTCGCGGTCTTGTTCACCTTCGCGCTCGGAACCGCCGCCGGCGATCTGACCGCCGAAGGACTGGGCCTCGGCTACCTGCAGACCGGTGTCATCTTCGGCTCGATCATCGCCGCGATCGCCTTTGCCTACTACGCGCTCAATCTGAACGGCATCCTGGCTTTCTGGCTCGCCTACATCCTGACTAGACCATGGGGCGCGTCGCTTGGCGACCTGTTTGCGCAACCGGGGGAACATGGCGGCCTCGATTTCGGAACGACCGTGACCAGCTTCATCTTCCTCGTCGGCATCGCAGCATTGATCCTGTTCATGACATTCACCCAGGCAAGCCGGAGCGGCATCAACGCAGCAGCAGGCAATGCCGCGCCTGAATGACAGGCTTTGCCTTGCGCGCTTTGTAAATCCCCGGCGGGGGCATCTCCCCCGTCGGGTCATTTGAATTCCGACCAAGCAATAGGATGGTTTGTATGCGCCCTTCGAAATCAGGTTATTACCGGCTCCAGATCGGCCTGCACTGGATGGTGGCGGCGCTGGTGCTGTTCCAATTGGTGTTCGGTGAAAGCATGACAGCGGCCGTCGACGCCATCGCCGACGGCGTCCAGGCTTCGTCCGCCGACCAGACGCTTGCATCCGCTCATTATTGGGTCGGCCTCGCGATCCTTGCACTCATCATTCTGCGGCTCGGCCTGCGCGCTACGCTAGGCGTCCCGCCGGTCGAACCGGCGGCGCCCGCCTGGATGACTCTTGCCGCCAGGGTCACTCACGTGGCCTTCTATTGCTTGCTGTTCGTCACGCCCGTCACAGGTCTGATTGCCTATTACGCCTTGCCCTGGATAGGCGATGTGCATGCCCTCGCCAAGCCGGCATTCATCGTGCTGATCGGCGTTCATGCCGCCGCTGCTTTGTTCCATCATTTCGTGCTCAAGGACGGCACGCTGCGCAGGATGCTGGCGCCTGGCGCGTCGCCTGCCTCACCGGCTTCCACGGAATGACCACGAAGTGCTATTACAGCACCCTACGACCGGCCCTATGAGGCTGATGGCTGGACGACGCGGAGCGGGGCAAGACAGCATGCGCATACTTGTCGTTGAAGACGACAGGAAGACCGCCGACTACACCGCCAGAGGGTTTTCGGAGGCAGGGCATCTCTGCGACGTCATCGGCGATGGCCAGGACGCGTTGTTTCATGCGATGCGAACCGCCTACGACGTGCTGGTCATGGACCGGATGATCCCCAATCTCGACGGGCTTTCCCTCGTCAAGGCGCTGCGTGCGGCCAATGTGAAGACGCCGGTGCTGTTTCTCACCTCGATCGGCGGGGTCGACGACCGTGTCGAAGGGCTCGAAGCCGGAGGCGACGACTATCTGGTCAAGCCTTTTGCCTTTTCCGAACTGTTGGCGCGGGTCAACGCGCTGTCGCGCCGGCCGCCGGTGCAGGATCAAAAGACCGTGCTGGCAGTCGCTGATCTCGAACTCGATGTGATCAAGCGGCGCGTCACCAGGCGCGGGCAGCCGATCGAACTGCAGCCGCGCGAGTTCAAGCTGCTCGAAATCCTGATGCGCAACGAGGGCCGCGTGCTGACCCGCACAATGCTGCTCGAGCGCGTCTGGGACCTGCATTTCGATCCCAAGACCAGTGTCGTAGAAACCCATATGAGCCGGCTTCGCGCCAAGATCGACCGTCCCTTCGACGCGCCCTTGCTGCATACCGTGCGCAACACAGGCTATAGCCTGCATGCTCCGACCTAACCTGTTTCGCAGCACGCCGTTCCGTCTGGCGCTGGGTTTCGGAACCCTGTTCGTCAGCGCCTTCCTGGCCATGGGCTTCATTGCCTACCAGTTGATGAGAACCGAGCTGTCGACCGGGCTCGACAATTCGGCGCGCGAAATCTGGGCGGTCGTCGCCGCAACCGATGCCGACGGAGACCTCGAAGACATTGTCGGCGCGGTCGACATCTATTCGCGGCTCTCCAACCCCGAGGACCGGATTTTCGTCCTGCTCGACCCCGCCGGCAAACGCCTTGCGGGCAATTTCACCAAGCCCCCCACCGCAAGCGGCCTTTCGATGCTTTCGGCCGAAGAAGCCGGACTGAGCGGCGACGGCAACTACCGCATCGTCTCCGGCAAGGTCGGCAACAACTGGCTGTCGGTGGGGCTCAGCCTCGCCGAGACGGACCGGCTGGCACTGATCGCGCTGAAAAGCATGGGTTGGGCGCTTGCCATCATCACGGTCACGGCCTTCGCGCTCAGCGCATTCCTCGCCGCCCGTATCCGCCGCCGCCTCGACAGCATCGGCGACACCATGGACGACGTCTCCAACGGCAAGCTCGGTTCGCGCATTCCGCTGACCGGCAATGGCGACGACATCGACGCTGTTTCAAGCCAGATCAATACCGCGCTGGAAAGGCTTGCGGCCCTTGTGGAGGGCATGAAGCAGGTCAGCACCGATATCGCCCATGACCTCAAGACGCCGCTCAACCGGCTCAAGATGACCATCGACACCGCCATCGGCAAAAATGAGCGAGGCAAGCCAGTCAACGAGGAACTTGATGACGCGCGCGTCGAAAGCGACCGCATCAACGAAACCTTCGATGCGCTGCTGCGCATCGCCCAGATCGAGGCAGGTTCACGCAAGGCCCGGTTCGCGGCCATCGATCTCGACGAGATCATGAGCTTCATCGCCGAAATCTACGCCGATGTCGCCGAAGACGATGGCAAGGTCCTGGCCGCCTCGGGCGACTTTAGAGGTCTTCATCCGATCTCTGGCGACCACGAATTGCTCGTCCAGATGTTCGCCAATCTTGTCGAGAACGCCATCCGCCATTGCCCCGAGGGAACGCGTATCACCATGTCGGCCAAGAATCTCGGCGACATGGTGGTCACCGAGATCTGCGACAATGGTCCCGGCATTGCGCCGGTCGAGCGCGAAAAGGTGTTCCAGCGTCTCTATCGCACCGAAAAGAGCCGCACGACGCCGGGCAGCGGGCTAGGCCTCAGCCTGGTTCGCGCCATCGCCGATCTGCATGGCGCGACACTGAAGCTCGACGACAACCATCCAGGCCTCAAGGTCACTATCGCCTTCCCCATGCGTAGTTGAAAAAGGCGGCCCGAAGTAACCGGGGCCGCCTCGTTGGCTTTTTGTTGGTGGCTTCCGCTAGGCCTGTTTTACCAGCCTGAGCAACACCAGCAGGATCACCGCGCCAATTGTGGCGTGGATGATCGCCCCGACAATGCCCGAGCCCAGGCCGATACCGATGAACGGAAACAGCCAGCCCGCGATCAGCGCGCCGACGATACCGACGACGATGTTGCCGAGCAGGCCGAAGCCGTAGCCCTTGACGAGTTGGCCCGCGAGCCAGCCGGCGACCGCACCGACGATAAGGAAGACAAGAAGGCTTTCGATACCCATTTGATCTCTCCTGGTTTAGCGCGTCGGCCCGAATACCGGCATGGGTTTTCGGAAAAATACGATGCGCAGGTTCAACGACGTCCTTTGCGTGCCCACATGGACACGCGGCGCTCCAAAATCAGGCGATGGCCGTGGTCTGGTCTTCGACGGCAGCAGTTGGTGCGTTCTTCTTGATGGATTCGATCGCCTTCAGCGCCGATGCCTTGGCCGCATAGCCTTCCGAACCGAACATCACCTCGCCGTTGGACGCCCTGAAGCGGAACCTGAACTCGCCGCCCTTGTCCTTGTAGACCTCGAACTTATACATCGCCTTGCCTCATGTTGCCGGCCCACGACTCACGCCGGTGGAAGAATCGTCGCATGATCGGGCGGCCCAAGTCCATCGTGCGCAACCTTGGCTTGTTCAGCCATCCCGGTCGGTCAGGCAGATGTGGCAGCAGCCCGAGCCGTGGCCCGGCGTCCAGGTGACATTGTCGAAGCGAATGCCGGTTGCCTCGAACAGTCCTCGGTCGAAAGCACCCGCGATCCGGCACAGCGTGGCCAGCTTGTCGTCGGCGACACCAGCGCCCACCCAGGCATCCTTGAGCGGGCAGCGCTTGACCTTGAAAGCGATGTGGCTGTCGCTGCGCTCGACATCGGTCGGATACATGCGCCCGCCATCGGGGCTGACCGCCAGAAAGGCCTCACCGATGGCGCGCGCGTCGTTGGGCCCGAACTGGGCGAAGGCCACCTCGGCGACCTCGCGGCCGCGCTTTTCGATCGCCCGCACCAGGATCGCCTCGGCCTTGTCGTCGCCGAACTCGGCGGCGAGTTCGTCCAGCATCAGCCGGTAGAGGTCGGCGCGGTTGCGAAAAGCGGCATCGAGTTCGGCGGCGAGCTTTTCGGCCCTTAAGGCGGGATCGGTCACGATGCATTCTCCTTGGCACGCGGCAGTTTGGGCGTGGCAGTAACCAGCGCCTTGCCGGTCGCGGAAGCTGGGCTTTCGATCACCGCCCGGGCCGCGCCCTGTTCGACGATCTTGCCGCCATCCATGATGGCGRTGCGGTGGGCGATGGCACGCACCGCGCCGAGATCGTGCGAGATGAAAAGATAGGCGATGCCTTGGTCTTTTTGCAGATCGGCGAGCAGGCGCAGCATGTCGGCGCGCACCAGAACATCCAGCGCCGACACCGCCTCGTCGAGCACGATCAGCGACGGCTTGGTGGCAATCGCGCGTGCTATCGCCACGCGCTGGCGCTGCCCGCCCGAGATTTCGTGCACGGCGCGGCCGGCGAGTTCGGCCGACAGCCCGACGCGTTCCAGCAGCGCGGCAATCGCCTTGGGCCTCCCGCCTCTGTCGACAACACCATGAATGCGCAGCGGATCGTCGAGCAGACGCGCCACCGTCGCGCGCGGATTGAAAGCCGCCTGCGGGTCCTGGAACACCATCTGCAGCTTCGCCCACACCGCGCGCAGCGCAGCACCGCGCAGCGCCAGGAGATCTTCCCCATCGAAACGGGCGCTGCCCGCATCGGCCTCGACGAGCCGCAACAAGATGCGCGCCACCGTCGACTTGCCGCTGCCGGAGGGACCGACCAGCGCAAGTGTCTCGCCCGCCGCAATCGAAAAGCCTACGCCGTCGAGCGCGGCAAAGTTTTTGCCGCCACGCGCAAAGCATTTCGACAGGCCCGCGACCTCAAGCAGCGGCGCGGTCATGCGTCGAGCCCCAGATGCGCATCGAGCAGCGCGCGGGTGTAGTCGCTGGTGGGTGCCGCAATCAGCGATGCCGCGGTGCCCGTCTCGACCAGGCGCCCATGCCGGAACACGGCGATGCGGTCGGCGAGGTTCGCAGCCAGCGCGATGTCGTGGCTGACGAACAAAAGCGCCATGCCGTCCTCGTCGACCAGTCCCCGGATCAGCGAAACGATCTCGGCCTGCACGATGGTGTCGAGCGCGCTGGTCGCCTCGTCGGCGATCAACAGCCGTGGCCCTGCGGCAATCGCTGCTGCAATCGCCACGCGCTGTTTCTGGCCGCCGGAAAGCTGATGAGGGTAGGCTTTCGCGGTTGCCGCAGGCTCCGGCAGCTTGACCCTGTCGAGCAGTTCGACCGCCAGGCGCCGCGCTGCGGGCCATGTCATGTCGAGATTGACATGGACCACCTCGGCGACCTGGTCGCCAACATTCATGACGGGATCGAGGCTCGATGCCGGATCCTGGAAAACGAAACCGATATCGCGTCCGTTTCGCGCCACCCGCCCAAGCTCCGGCCAAGCGACGCTGCCCTCGACCTTGGCAGCGGGCGGCAAAAGCCCGGCGATGGCGCGTGCGAGCGTGCTCTTGCCCGACCCGCTTTCGCCGATGACAGCCAGCCGTTCTCCGGCATCGAGGTCCAGGTCGACACCTTCAAGCGCCAGGACATCATTGCCGTAGCGGACGCCAAGCCCGCGCACACTGAGCAGCGCCATCAGGCGTTCCCCCGCCTGGTGGCCGAACTTTCGACGATGCCTTCGCCGGCGAGGTAGACGCCGAGCACGGCGAGCACCAAGGCGATGCCCGGGATGATCGACAAGAAAGGTGCTGAGCGCAGCACCGCCCTGCCCTCCGCGATCATGCCGCCCCAGGTCACGCGGTTGGGATCGCCAAGGCCGAGGAACGACAGTGCCGCCTCGGTCAGGATCGCCGCTGCCACGATCACCGACGACAGCGCCAGCACCGGTGGCAGCGCGTTGGGCAGCACCTCGCGGAAAGCGATCTCGAGGGGATGCATGCCGATCACCCTGGCGCTGGCGACATAATCGCGTTCGCGGATCGACAGCACTTCGGCGCGCGCGATGCGCGCAGGCCCGGTCCAGGCGCTGAGCGCGATCGCCACCACGACAACGCCGAGCGAGGGCCCAACGACACTGACCAGCGCCAGCGACAGCAGGAAACCCGGCACGGTCTGGAACGCGTCGGTGATGCGCATCAGCACCTCGTCGACAAGCCCGCCGGCAAAGCCGGCGACGGTGCCGACGACACTACCGACGAGGATCGAAGCGGCGGCCGCCGCAAGCCCGACGGCAAGCGAGGTGCGGGCGCCATGAAACAGCCCGGCCAGCACGTCGCGGCCAAGCCTGTCGGTGCCGAGCGGGGTCGCCCAATCCTGAAACGGCCGCAGCAAGGCTGGACCGGCAATCGACAGCGGATCGCGTGGAAACAGCACTGGCGCTGCCAACGCCATCAACAACAGGCAGCCTAGAATGACGAAGCCGGCGACAGCCTCCGGCGATCGGGTCAAGCGGGACAGCGTCATGCGCTCACCTCGCTTGCGCCGACACGCGGATCGAGCACCGCATAAAGCAGGTCAACGACAAGGTTGATGAAGATCACCAGCACGGCACTGACCAGGATGATGCCGATGAGCAGCGGCGTGTCGCGCGCGCCGACCGCCTCCTGCGCCAGCCGGCCGAGGCCGGGAATGGAAAACACGCTTTCGATCACGACGCTGCCGCCGAGCATCGCCGCCGATTGCAGGCCAAGCATGGTGACCAGCGGCAAAAGCGCGTTGCGCGCGACGTGACGCCAGACGATGCGGCGCCGGCCGATGCCCCGGGCACGCGCGGCAAGGGTAAAATCCATCCGCCAGACCTCGGCCATGCCGGCGCGCATCATGCGCAGGTAGAGCGCGAGATAGATGATGCCGAGGCTCGTCACCGGCAGCACGAGATGTCGGGCGATATCAAGCGCGCGCGAAAAACCGGCTTTGCCCGAGGCGATGGTTTCCATGCCGGAGAGCGGCAGCCAGCGCAGCTGGACCGAGAAGACAATGGTCAGCACCAATGCCAGCCAGAAGCCGGGCACGGCATAGAGCGCCAGCGAACCGATAGACAGGAACCGGTCGCGAAAGCTGCCGGGCCGCGAGCCGGCGACGATGCCGAGTGCTGAGCCCAGGAAGAACGACAGTGCGGTCGCGCTGCCCATCAGCAAAAGCGTGTTGGGCAGCCGCTCCAGCACCACTGATAGCACCGGCCGCGAAAGGGCCACCGAGTGGCCGAGATCGAGATGCAGCAGCGACCAGAGATAGGCGGCAAGCCGCGTCGCCGGCGAAGCATCTAGCCCCCAGCTCTGGCGCAGCGCCTCGATCATACCAGCGTCGCCGCCGACCGAAGCGATATAGGCGTCGACAGCATCGCCGGGCGCTGCCTCCAGCAACAGGAACGAGCCGACGACAACGATCAGCAGCACCGGAACGCTGCCTATCAGCCGGCGCCGCAGAAGGCGAAATGCGCGGTTCATCGCGGTATCCCTCTCCCGGTTTGGGGGAGTGGCGCCACGCAATACTTCCGTTGGAAAAGCCGACCCCCACCCCTAGCCCCTCCCCACAAGGGGGAGGGGAATTCCCGCACCACTTGATGTGCCAAGACAAACAGCCACCCCATTGAAGGGCGCACGGCAGCAAGTCCCCCTCCCCCTTGTGGGGAGGGGTTAGGGGTGGGGGCGATTGTAGGCACTGCAATTTCCAGGGGCATGCTCAGTAACGGATCATCGTCCCAGCTAAGGCGATGATGTCACGTTTCGACATAGGTGTCCGCCCAGTTCGAAACCGCCCAGCGTGGGTTGTTCGCAACGTTCTTCACGCTGTCGCGGGCGACGGTGATGAAGCCCCATTCGGCGACGTTGATCAGCGGCAGGTCCTCGACCACCTTCTTCTGGAACTCGTCGTAGAGATCGGTGCGGGCCTTGTCGTCCAGCGTCTCCGCCGCCTTGGCGATCAGTGCGTCGAGTTCGGCGTTCTTGTAACCACCCTGGTTGGAGAAGGGCACGCCATCCGGGATACCCGACTGCACCAGGATCGTGGTCGAGATCGCCGGGTCGCCCCGGAACACCGGCGGTGCGATGGCAAGGTCGAAGGCGTGGTCGGTGTAGACGGCCTTCTGGTGCGCGGCCGAGTCGTTGTTGACCAGTTCGGCGTCGATGCCGACAGCGGCGAGCGCCTGGCGCAGATAGTCGCCGAACTGCTTGGTCTCGCTGAAATAGGGTGCCGGCAAGAGCTTCAGGGCAAACCGGTTGCCGTTGTCGCCCTTGGGATAACCAGCTTCGTCCAGCAGCGCATTGGCCTTGGCGACGTCGAATGCGTAAGTCGGCACGTCAGTCGAATAGAACTGCTTGTCGTTGACCGGCACCGGCCCCGTCGAGGGCGTGGCGTGGCCGAGGAAAATCGTCTTGACGACAAAATCCTTGTCGATGGCGTGCGCGATCGCCTGGCGCACCTTGAGGTCGGCCAGTTCCTTGCGGCGATGATTGATCTCGACTACCAGCTGATAGGTCAGCGCCTCGTAGCCGTCGCCGATCACCTTGATGCCGGGCACCTTGGAAATGCGCTCCAGGTCGGCCAACGGCACCGCCGAGAAAGCGGCGAGCTGGATTTCTTCCGCCTCCAGCGCACCGGCGGCAGCCGCACGGTCGGGCAGCACGCGATAGATGATCTCGTCGAGTTGCGGCTCGCCTTCGCGCCAGTATTTGTCGTTGCGCTCAAGCCGGTAATATTCGCCGGCCTTGTGCTCGGCGAACTTGAACGGCCCGGTGCCGATCGGCGCATTGTTGGCCGGGTTCGCGGCAATGTCGGTGCCTTCATAGACATGCTTGGGCACGACCGATGTCAGCGCAGGCAACGCATTCTTGATCAGTTGCAGCGGCGTCGGCTCGGAGAATTTGAAGACAGCCGTGTGCGCGTCGGGAGTCTCCACCGCTTCGAGGTTCTTGAAGACGACACGGCCGAGATTTTGCAGCGGCTTCCAGATGCTGAGCGCGGAAAACGCCACATCGGCCGAGGTGAACGGCTTGCCGTCGTGCCAGGTCACGCCCTCGCGCAGCTTGAAGGTCACCGACAGCCCGTCTTTCGAACCTTCCCAGCTAGTCGCAAGCCGTGGGTCGAGCCCGCCTTGGCCATCGAATGAAGCTTCGGCCAGCGGTTCGATCACCTTGCTTGCAACGAAGAACACGCCGTTGGAGGCAACGATTGCCGGGTTGAGGTTGCGCGGCTCGGAATCGGCGGCGACGACGAGGCGCCCGCCCTTCCTGGTCTGCGTCCAGCCGATCGACGGCAGTGCGGTCGACGCCAGCAGCAATGCCGAGCCCGCCAGAACCTTGCGCCTCGAAATTTTGAAATCAGCCATGACAGCCCCCTGAACCTTGGGCGCAGCGACATCGCCGGCCCGTCAAATGATGGCCGGGATTATGATCCGGGAAAGCCGTTTTGCGAGAGACGAAATTGGCGTTTTGGGCCTCTGGCCCAAAACATTGTGCTCTTTGAGCGACGCATCGGCTCTCAAACACCTACCTACGCATCGGCCCGGAAACCGTTTTTCGATTTCCGGGCCGAGACTTTGAGCCGTCAGTCGAGGATTCGGGGCAGCCGTCAGGCGGCTTTCTTCTTGGCCAGGCGGGCGCGGATGCTTTCGACATCGGCGCGCGGCGTCGCCGCAAACAGCGTCTTGGTGTAGCTGTGCTTGGGGTCGGTAAAGACCTCATCGCGGCTGCCATATTCGACAGCCTCGCCGAAATACATCACCATCACCTCGTCGGCGATGTAGCGAACCACGGACAGGTCGTGGCTGATGAAGACGTAGGTCAGCTGGAACTCGTCCTGCAAGTCGGCCAGCAGGTTGAGCACCTGGGCCTGCACCGACAAATCGAGCGCCGAGACAGGCTCGTCCAGCACCAGCAGCTTCGGGTTCAGCATCAGCGAACGCGCGATCGCGATGCGCTGGCGCTGGCCGCCCGAAAACATGTGCGGGTAGCGGTTGTAGTGCTTCTCTTCGAGGCCAACCTTCTTCAGCAGCTTCATCGCCCTGTCGCGTCGTTCGTCGGCGGGCGTGTCGGTGTTGATGACCAGCGGCTCGGTCAGGATGTCGCCGATCTTCTGGCGCGGGTTGAGCGAGCCATAGGGATTCTGGAACACGATCTGCACCTTGCGGCGCATCTCCGGCGTCAGATCGCCCTTGGCGATGTCGACCTTGTTGCCTTCGATCAGCAGGTCGCCCGAGGTTGCCGGGTCGATCAGCGTCAGGATGCGGCCGAGCGTGGACTTGCCACAGCCGCTTTCGCCGACGATCGCCAGCGTCTTGCCCTTCTCGACCGTGAAACTCACGCCCTTGACGGCGTGCACGGTCTTGGCCTTCTTCAAAAAGCTGCCGGGCACGTGGTAGTCGCGCACGATGTTGCGCGCTTCGAGAATGACGCTCATCGTGCAGCCCCTTCCAGGTTCTCGTCGTCGACGAAGAGTTCCGAGATCGTCGGCAGGCGGTCGCCCGTCGCATTGTCCGGGAGTGCCGCCAGCAGAGCGCGCGTGTAATTGCTCTTCGGGTTTTCGAACAGCGTCAGCACGTCGGCTTCTTCCATCTTTCGGCCCTTGTACTGCACGACCACTCGATCGGCGGTCTCGGCCACGACACCCATATTGTGGGTGATCATGATCAGGCCCATGCCGTGGTCGGCCTGCAGCTTCATCAGCAGATCGAGGATCTGCTTCTGGATCGTCACGTCGAGCGCGGTCGTCGGCTCGTCGGCGATGAGCAGCTTSGGRTTGCAGGCMAKCGCGATGGCGATCATCACGCGCTGGCACTGGCCGCCAGACATCTGGTGCGGGTAGGAGCCAAGGCGCTCGGCCGGGTCGGCAATGCCGACAGATTCAAACAGTTCGATCGCGCGCTTGCGGCGGGCGGCCTTGTCGAGCCCCAAATGGACGCGCAGGACTTCTTCGATCTGGAAGCCGACGGTGAAGCACGGGTTGAGGCTCGCCACCGGCTCCTGGAAGATCATGGCGATGTCCTTGCCGATGATCTTGCGCCGTTCGTTGGCGGGCATGGCAAGCAGGTCGCGGCCGTTGAAGGTCAGCTTGTCGGCGGTGACCTTCGCCGTCCAGGGCAAAAGCCCCATCGCCGCCAGCATCGACACCGACTTGCCCGAGCCTGACTCGCCGACGATAGCGAGAACCTCGCGCTCATGGACCTTCATCGACACGCCGTTGACCGCCCGGAAGGGGCCGGAGGCCGTCTCAAATTCGACGACCAGGTTTTCGATTTCAAGAAGTGCCATGTGTCAGGACCTCTTCAGCTTCGGATCGAGCGCATCGCGCAGGCCATCGCCCATCAGGTTGATCGCCAGCACGGTGATAAGGATCGCCACGCCGGGGAGTGTCACCACCCACCACTTGCTCTGGATGAATTCGCGCGCCTCGGCGAGCATGGTGCCCCATTCCGGCGTCGGCGGCTGCGCGCCCATGCCCAGGAAGCCCAGTGCCGCCGCATCGAGAATGGCGCTCGAAAACGACAGCGTTGCCTGGACGATCAGCGGCGCCATGCAGTTCGGCAGGATCGTCTTGAACATCAGGCGGGTATGGCTCGCCCCTGCGACCTTGGCGGCGACGACGTAGTCGCGGGTCTTTTCGCTCATTACGGCTGCGCGCGCCAGGCGCACGAAATGCGGCTGGTACACGAGCGAAATGGCGATCATCGCGTTGACCAGGCCCGGCCCGAGGATGGCAACCAGCACAAGCGCAAGCAGCAGCGAGGGGAATGCCAGGATAATGTCCATCACGCGCATGATGACGGTGTCGACCCAGCCGCGGTAGTAGCCGGCGATGACACCGAAGGTGACGCCGACGGCGAGCGACAGCGTCGTCACGATGACGCCGACAAACAGCGAGAACTGGGTGCCGTAGATCAGGCGCGAAAGCATGTCGCGGCCGACGGCGTCGGTGCCGAGCAGGAAGTCGGCGCGGCCGCCCTCCTGCCAGAACGGCGGAACCAGAACCGCGTCGCGGTATTGCTGGGTCGGATCGTGCGGCGCGATCAGCGGTGCGAAGATCGCCAGCAGCACCAGAAAAATGAAGAACACGAGGCCGATGACGGCGCCACGGTTTTCGGAGAAATAGTACCAGAATTCGGCCAATCGCGCCCGGCGGGACGGATCGGTCGAAATGGCGCTTGTTGCAGCAGCTTGAGACATGACGTCCTCCTAGTGCCGGATGCGCGGATTGATGAGACCGTAGAGCAGGTCCACGGCGAGGTTCACCAGCATGATCACGGCAGCGATCATCAGCAGGCCACCTTGGATGACGGCATAGTCGCGGCGCGACACGGAATCGACCATCCACTTGCCGATGCCCGGCCAGGAGAAGATCGTCTCGGTCAGGATCGCGCCGGCGAGCATCACGCCGACCTGCAGACCGACTGTGGTTACGACCGGGATCATGGCGTTGCGCAGCGCATGGATGCCGACGACACGGAAGGTCGACAGGCCCTTGGCACGCGCCGTGCGGACATAATCCTCCGACAGCACTTCGAGCATCGCCGAACGCGTCTGGCGGGCAATGACGGCGAGCGGGATGGTACCCAAGACGATGGTCGGCAAGATCAGGTGGCTGACGGCCGACTTGAACGCGCCGGCCTGGCCGGACAGCAGCGAGTCGATTAGCATGAAGCCGGTGACGGAGGGGAAATAATACATCAGCGAGATGCGGCCGGAGACGGGCGTCCAGCCGAGCACGCCGGATACCAGCATGATCAGCAGCAGCCCCCACCAGAAGATCGGCATGGAGAAGCCGACAAGTGCGGTTCCCATCATCGCCTGGTCGGTGACCGAGCCGCGCTTGATCGCGGCGATGATGCCGGCGGGGATGCCTAGCAAGAGGGCGAAGATGATGGCGCAGAGCGAAAGCTCGACGGTCGCCGGGAACAGTTCGAAGAACTGGTCGACAACCGGCCTCTTGGTGACGATCGACGTGCCGAAGTCGCCACGGACAACGCCCCAGAGATAGTCGAGGTACTGGATGACGATCGGTCGGTCAAAGCCGAGCTGGGCGGAGATTTCCGCGTGCCGCTCTGGCGACATGACGCGTTCGCCTGACAAAAGGGCGACGGGATCGCCAGGCAGAAGTCGGATGAACGAGAATGCAATGATGGAAACCCCGATGAACGTCGGGATGAGGACGGCGAGCCGCCCCAACAGGAACCGGAGCATGTCAGACCTTTTAAGTGAATGTCCGAAATTTCGGTAAGGGTAGCACAAAATGTGCATTGGGGCGCTTGTGACCCAAGCGCCCCAACCCAAGGTTGGCCTGTTTAGGCAGCCTTACTCGGTGATGTCAACACCGTCGAAGGCGAAGTCGCCAAGCGGGCTCTGGACGAAGCCTTCAACGCCCTTGCGCATCGGGACGATCGACAGCGAGTGGTCGATGGTCGCCCAGGGAGCTTCCTTCTTGAACACAACCTGCGCCTGCTCGTAGAGCTTGGTGCGCTCGGCCAGGTCGGTCGTCTCCTTGGCCTTCTTCACCAGATCGTCGAACTCCTTGTTGCACCACTGCGCGCGGTTGTTGCCGCCCACGGCCGTGCAGCCGAGCAAGGTGTCGAGGAAGTTGTCCGGATCGCCATTGTCGCCGGTCCAGCCGAGCATGACAGCGCCGTCACGATCCTTGGCCTTCGACTTGTCGAGGTACTCAGCCCACTCGTAAGAGACGATCTCGGCCGTGACGCCAACCTTGGCGAAGTCGGACTGGATCAGCTCGGCCGCGCGGCGGGCGTTGAGCATGTAGGGACGCGAAACCGGCATCGCCCACAGCTTCATCTTGAGGTCCTTGACGCCAGCGGCTTCAAGCGCCTTCTTCGATGCTTCCGGATCGTACTTATCGTCTTCGATCGACTTGTTGTACGACCACATCGTCGGCGGGATCGGGTTGGTTGCAGGCGTCGCTGCACCCTGGAACACGGCGTCGACGATGGCCTGCTTGTTGATGGCCTGGTTCAGCGCCTTGCGCACTTCAGCCTTGTCGAACGGAGCCTGGGTGGTGTTGTAGGCCATGTAAGCGACGTTCAGGCCTTCCTGCTCCATCACCTTCAGGTTCGGATCGGTCTTCATCGCAGCGACGTCGGCAGCGTTCGGGAACGGCATCAAGTGGCATTCGCCGGCCTTCAGCTTCTGGTAGCGAACCGATGCGTCAGGAGTGATCGCGAAGACCAGGTCGTCGATCTTCTGCTTGCCGCCCCAGTAATCCGGGTTGGCCTTGTAGCGGATGATGGCGTCCTGCTGGTAGGCAACGAAGCTGAACGGACCGGTGCCGAGCGGCATCTGGTTGAGCTGGTTCATCTTGCCGTCGGCCTGCAGCTTGTCTGCATATTCCTTCGACATGATCGATGCGAAAGGCATCGCGATGTTGGCCAGGAACGGAGCTTCCTTGCGGGTCAAGGTGAACTTGACGGTCAGGTCGTCGACCTTTTCGACCGACTTGATGACTTCCGGGAAGCCCATGCCGGCCGAATATTCCCACGAAGCGCCCGCAACATACTTGTTCCAGGGATTGTCGGCCTTGAGCTGGCGCTCATAGGAGAAGACCACGTCGTCGGCATTGAAGTCACGGCTCGGCGTGAAGAACTCGGTGGTCTGGTACTTGACGCCCGGACGCAGCTTGAAGGTGTACTCCAGGCCGTCGTCGGAAATCGTGTAGCTCTCGGCCAGGCCCGGCTCGGTCTCGGTGGTGCCCTTCTTGAACTCGAGCAGGCGGTTGTAGACGGTGTGCGCAGACGCGTCGAAGGTCGTGCCGGCGGTGTAGAGGCCCGGATCGAAGCCTTCAGGCGAACCTTCCGAGCAGTAGACGAACGTCTTCGCGCTCGCCGCACCGCTCAGGACGGTTGCAGCCAGCAACGCGGCCGCAAAGGTCGTTTTTTTGATCATTGAACACTCCCTATGATTTTGCCCAAGCCCATCCCAGTTCAGGCTCGCAGGCGCGCATATAAGCACCGTTTATTGAGCATTGGAACTCCCCGTCTACCTGCCCTTTGGTAAGCAGAATAATTTACCCACAGATGACTTCGAAATAGTCGAAATTGGTCAGTTCCATTGCGCGCGCCGGAATTTGCACTTCACGTTAGATTCGACCGCGGAAAGTTATATCTTCGCAACGATGGGCAATTCGGGGTGCCCTCACCTGCGCTGCGCGATGTAACTGCGAATCCTGAAATTCGTTCTCCAAGGTGACGTTGGGTGATACTTGCCGTGCACGTCAGCTAGCAATACAAACAACTACAACATGCCCCGACGCGGCACTGTTCTTATGGCGCTGCGACGTAGACGAGGGCGAAAGCCGGCGGACCACCACAGCCGGAAACAAGAACATCGAGGGAGGTTGCATTGGCTAAATCCACCGGCAAAGCAGGCACGGCGCAGACCACCACCAAGAAGGCGGCGACCCAGCCAGCCGACAAGGCAAAATCCGAAACCAAGCCCGCCGTGAAGGCTGAGGCAGCACCCGCCAAGACGGCAAAGCCGAAGACCGCACCGGCCAAGGCAGCACCAGCACCCAAGCCGACGGCAACAGCAGCGGTCGCAAAGTCGGCTGCCAAATCACCCGCCAAGAAGACCGAAACAAAGCCTGCAGCCAAGGCTGCTGCTGTGAAAGTCGAAACTGCAAAGCCAGCGGTCAAAGCCGCCCCGAAACCTGTAGCAACGAAGACCGCCCCCAAGCCTGCCACAGCCAAGGTCGAAGCTGCCAAGGTAAAGCCGTCCACGGCAAGGGCCGAACCATCCAGGCCAGCCCCAGCCAAGGCAAAGCCAGCCGGCGCAAAAACCAATGGCGTGGCCCCGGCAGCGGTGGCTAAAGCCGAGGCCGCCAAGCCCGCAACTGCCAAGCCCGCAAAGGCTGTTCCAGCCAAGACCAATTCAGCAGCCGCGCCCGCGAAATCCGCGCCCGCTGCTAAAGCCGCCGCCCCTGCCAAGGCCGTGGCCGTCAAATCCGACGCAAGGCCGTGGCTGAAGAGCTATCCCGCCAACATGCCGGCCGAGATCGCGCCGCTCGCCCACAACTCCATCGGCGACCTTCTGTCTGCTGCCTGCCACCAATATGCCGGTCGCCCGGCCTTTTCGTGCATGGGCAAGTCGCTGAGCTATGGCGAGCTCGACCGCATGTCGACGGCCTTTGCCGCATGGCTGCAGTCGAAGGGGCTGGCCAAGGGCGCGCGCGTGGCGATCATGATGCCCAACGTGCTGCAATATCCCGTCGCGATGATGGCGATCTTGCGCGCCGGCTACACGGTGGTGAACGTCAACCCGCTCTACACGCCGCGCGAACTCGAGCACCAGCTCAAGGATTCCGGTGCCGAAGCCATCGTCATACTCGAAAACTTCGCCACCACGCTGCAGGCCATCGTTGCCAAGACCCAGGTCAAGCATGTGGTCGTTGCCTCGATGGGCGAGATGCTCGGGCTCAAGGGCCTGCTGGTCAATCTTGTCGTGCGCCGCGTCAAGAAGCTGGTTCCGGCCTGGTCGCTGCCCGGCCACGTCACGTTCCAGGCGGCGCTGAACGAAGGCGCGACCAAGACCTTCAAGCCGGTCGCCGTCAAAGCCGACGACATCGCCTTCCTGCAATATACAGGCGGCACCACCGGCATCTCCAAGGGCGCGATGCTGATCCACGCCAACGTGCTGGCCAATGTCGCCCAGCTCGCATTGTGGGTGGAGGACGCCTACACCGTGCGGCCCAAGCCGCCGCATCTGACCTTCATCTGCGCACTGCCGCTCTATCATATCTTCGCGCTGACGGTGAATGCGCTGATGGGCATGCAGCAGGGCGCGCTCAACGTGCTAATTCCCAATCCGCGCGACATCCCCGGCTTCGTCAAGGAGCTGAAGAAGTTCAAGTTCAACATCTTCCCCGGCCTCAACACGCTGTTCAACGCGCTGACCAACAATGAGGAATTCCGCAAGCTCGACTTCAGCGGGCTGATGCTCAGCCTCGGCGGTGGCATGGCGGTGCAAAGGCCGGTCGCCGAGCGCTGGAAGAAGGCGACGGGCAACCACATCACCGAGGGCTACGGCCTGTCGGAAACTTCGCCGGTGGCAACCGCCAACAAAGCCAGCTCCCCCGATTTCACCGGCACCATCGGCCTGCCCCTGCCCTCGACCTACATCGCCATCCGCGACGAGGACGACAACGACCTGCCGCTCGGCGAGGTCGGCGAGATCTGCATCAAGGGCCCGCAGGTCATGGCCGGCTACTGGAACCGCGCCGACGAGACCGCCAAGGCCATGACCTCGGACGGTTACTTCAAGTCGGGCGACATGGGCTTCATGGACGAGCGCGGCTTCACCAAGATCGTCGACCGCAAGAAGGACATGATCCTGGTCTCGGGCTTCAACGTCTATCCCAACGAACTCGAAGACGTCGTTGCCCAGCATCCCGGCGTGCTCGAGGTCGCGGCCATCGGCGTGCCCGACGAACATTCGGGCGAAGTGCCGAAACTGTTCGTGGTTCGCAAGGACCCCAACCTCACCGTCGAGATGCTGATCGCCTACTGCCGCGAAAACCTCACCGGCTACAAGCGGCCGAAACATATCGAGTTCCGCACCGAGCTGCCGAAGACCAATGTCGGCAAGATCTTGCGGCGCGAGCTGAGGGGCTAAGGCTCCGCCCCATCCTGAACATCCGTCGGCCACCGTGGAGAAATTCTTCACGGTGGCCGATTTGTTTGTGGCGGGCATTTGATAGGCGATGCAATTATTGCGTCCGGCAAGATCGGCGAAAAGGACCAGGGCCACCTTTACCTGATCATCGCCATTTGCGAGATTGGGCATGCTGAATATATGCAAACGTACATCTTTTCTGGACTCACTCACGAGGAGTTGGATGATGCGTCTCRGTCCAATCGAGTATTCACTTGTCATCCTCACAGCCTTGGCCACTGCGCCAGTGGGCGCGCAAGAGCAGAACCCCTACGGCTGGCTTGGTACCGAAACGCTGAAAAGTCGCTCCGGCGACTTCGAGTTTAGGGGTGGCTACCCCGCTGGTGATACGGCTGAACGTCTCCTTGACCTGCGAATGCTCAATCAGGCGACGGAGGTCTACCTCACCCAGTTGATGCCGGTAAGCGAGATTGGCTTGCGGGAAGGTTTGCGTGCCTTCGGAGCGAAAAAGCCCAATCAGGTCGTGGTCTGGGAAGACCTGATGGATGCGAAGACAGTACTGCTCACCGCGAACACCGAGACCGTCTATGCGCTCAGCCATCTCGACCTGAAGGCGGACGGACCGACCGTCGTCGAAGCCCCACCGAAGATGCTCGGCTTTCTGCAGGACGGTTTGCAGCGATACATTTCCGAATGTCGGCCCGTTGGGTCCTGACAAGGGCCAAGGCGGAAAGTTCCTCGTTCTGCCCCCTGGCTACGCTGGCGAAGCGCCGAAGGGATACTTCGTGGCGAAGTCGCCGACCTACTCAGTCACCCTTGGGCTTCGCGGCTTCCAGGTCGACGGCAAAACCGATGAGGCCGTCGCGCTGATGAAGCAGATCAAGGTCTACCCGCTTGCCGGCGCCGCGTCGCCACCGGCGATGGAGTTCCTGAACGGCTCGGGCAAGGACATCAACACAGTCTTTCCGGACAATTTCCACTTTTTCGAGCTCTTGGCCCAGCTTGTCGACGAAGAGCCCGTCGAAAGTTTCGGCCCGCTTGAACGCTCGATGATGCAGGCAATCGGCATCGAGAAGGGCAAGCCGTTCCAGCCAGACGAGAAAACGAAGTCGATCCTGTCTGAAGCGGCGCAACTTGGCGGGGCCATGGCTCGCGCCAACACCTTCGCGTCCCCTGATCCCCGCGTGTTCTATTATGATGACCGCAAGTGGGAGGCCGTCCCGGAAGGAATGACATACACCTTCAGCAAGGAAGGCGCGCCACAGATCGATGCACGGAACTTCGTCTACTACATGGCCGCAGGTAACTCTCCGGCCATGATGGCGAAGAATGTCGGTCAGGGATCGCAGTATCTGTGGACATACCGAGACAGCAAAGGGGATTTTCTGGATGGCGCAAAGACATACAAGTTGCACATCCTGCCCGACATCCCCGCCAAGAATTTTTGGTCGGTTGTCGTCTACGATGCGTTGAGTCGGTCCGAACTGAAGAACGATCAACCTCTTCCGTCAGTCAGCAGCTACAAATCGCCGATCGTCAATGCAGACGGCTCTATCGACATCCATTTCGGCCCCGACAAACCCCAACAGCAGGCGAACTGGATACAGACCGTTCCCGGAAAGGGATGGTTCCCGATCTTCCGCTTCTATGGCCCGACGGAACCCTATTTCGACAAGACTTGGAAACTGGAAGACATTGAAGCCGTAAACTGAATGGCTGCCTGGGCATTCAACTGCCTAAAGCAGCCCTCGAACTCGCGTCCAAGATCAGAACTGGACGGCCTCGTCCGGCGACGTCATCTCCTGCGTGCCACGATGTAGGGACGGGCCTCGTTGGCCTTGGTTGCGTGGACCTCGGTGGCACTCGGCTCCGAACATCCGTTCCGACCTTGTATTGGCGTGGAAAATCATCCGTTGGCCGAAACTTGTTCCGCTTGCCCCTGCAACGATGCAACTTTGGGCGCGGTCGCATCTCGCTGTGGAAAGGTGTACTCTCCAAGTTACCGACAAAGCGCCGACTGACTACGCAATGTAGAGCACTACTATCTGGAAGAGGCGCCCCGATCAGAGCAATCCTTGGCAATTGTGGCCGCCGGGCCGTCTGCCAAAAGTGGAGCATGCCGATGTGGGTCCTGATGTATGTCTTTTCCTTTTCAATCAGTCCGGCTGCTACAAATGACAGGTCGGAATGGAGGCTCCTTCCAACCGTTGTGTTCCAGGAGTTTACCAATGAAGAGCGATGCAAGGCAGCCAAGACGAAACTTGAGGCCAGCCTGAAGGAAGCGGGAGACAGGCTGAGAAGTGGCCTGGAAGACCTGAAGAGCATCGGCAAAGCCGGTCCGGAGCAGATCATCGTCGCCTTCACCGTGGAATGCCTTCCGAAATAGGCCCATCCCTCCGACTTCGCTTTCAGCGCTTTCAAGCTCTTCACCTGATCGCAGGCCAACGATAACGGCCACTTCCGCAACGCTGCTGCCTCCGCCTTTCGATTGCCTTGTCAGCAAGTCTGTCAGCAATCCGCGTGGATAGACTGCCCGTGTTTTTCCACGCCTCTCAAACCTGCCGTATCCTTGTCCTCGCGTTCTTCCACGGGACCCCGGTGCGCACCGGGCATCGGGGGGAAGCGCCGGTGCCGGGCTGGCGGGAGGTCGGATCTCCTGCTGGGTGATGAGCCCCCAAGCCCGGGCCTTGCGGCGGCTGGCGGCGCGAAAGCGTTGAGGCGACTGAGCGGGGCAAGAACACCGAGCGGGGCGCAAGGTTCGCGCCAAACAATTACTATCGGAAGGCTCGGCCTCGCGCCCCGCTTCCCGAACTTTTTCCTAGCAATGGCCAGACCGGAAACGGGGCGTGGCGGCGGACAAGCTTGGTCTCTTCGGCAGGCGGATGAGGGGCAGCGCAAACAGTGAAAGACTTGGCTCCGCCCCTCACCCGGCCCTTCGGGCCACCCTCTCCCCGTAAACGGGGCGAGCGAAATCCCCCTACGCTCCTCCCACCTTCTCGCCGAAGGTCGAGAAAAACTGCCCGGCGAGCTTCTTCGAGGTCGAGGTGATCAGGCGGCTGCCGAGCTGGGCGATCTTGCCGCCGACATCGGCCTTGGCCTCGTATTTGAGGATCGTCGCTTCGGGCCCGTCCTCGGTCAGCGTGACGTCGGCGCCGCCCTTGGCGAAGCCGGCGATGCCGCCCTTGCCTTCGCCTGCTATGGTGTAGGAGTGCGGCGGGTTGAGGTTTTTCAGCGTCACTTCGCCGGTAAAGGTCGCCTTGATCGGACCGATCTTGAGCACCACCTTGGCGGCCATCTCGGTCGGCGAACTCATCTCCAGGCTCTCGCAGCCGGGAATGCTCTCTTTCAGGATTTCGGGATCGTTGAGCGCCTTCCACACCACGTCGATGGGGGCGGCGATCTTTTCTTCGCCTTCGATCACCAAAGCCATGCGCAATCCTCCCGAATGCCGATCCTTGAGGGGTAACGCAGCGTCCAGCGATTGTCCATCACGCCGGCAGCGGTCAGCCCTTGTGGCCGATCGGGATGATCTCGGGTGCGTCTGGTGCATAGGGCGCGCCCTGCCAGCTGCCGAGCCAGCGGTCGGCGACAAGCCCGGCATCGGCCATCATCGCAGCAAGCGGCGCCTTCTCGCCAAAGGCGATGCGCGACTGGGCATGGAACTGCCGCCCGGTGGCCGGCACGCGGTAAAACGTGTCGTAGGTGACGATACCCGTCGCCTCGTCCTGGACGGCGTCGTTCCAGGCCTCGACCGCGCCGAAGGTTGGGTGCTCGACAGTGCGTTGCGAGTCAGCAGGGCCCCATTCCAGCCAGGCCTTCGCCGCGGGATTGCGGGTATCGAAGATGAAACGGCCGCCCGGCGCGAGATGGGCGGCAATGGTATCGAGTGCTGCCCGCTGGTCCTCGGCCGTCAGGAACACCTGGAAGGCGTGGCCGGTCAAAAGCACAAGATCGAAGTTCTTGCCGAGACGCAGCGAACGGGCATCGCCCTCGACCCATTCGACATTGTCGCCGCCGGGGCGCTTGCGGGCGATATCGAGCATGGCGGCAGCTGGATCGGCGCCAGTAACAGAGCGACCGGAAGACAACGCCACTGTCAGCGCACCGGTGCCACAGCCGAGATCGAGTACGGTCTTCGCCTCGCCGGCGAAACGGAGGATGAAATCGACGTCGCCGCCGCCTTCGTTCTCAAGGTCGTAGAACTGCACAAGCTCGGGGTCGATGTAGAGGCGGTCGTCGATCAAGGCACGGGCTCTCATGTCATTGGCGGCGCTTTCATAACATCGCGGCGCCGCAAGGACAGCCCCGCTCATGAGACCAGCGAGCGCTTTCGAAGCCAGCCCGATCACATGCCCCCACGCGCCACGCCTTCGTCGCCCTTGCAGCGATTCAGTCCTTGCCATAACGATGCAGGTCCGGATTTCGGGAGGAATTTATGGCCGGCACCAAGACGACGAAGAAGCTCCGTTCGCAGGAGTGGTTCGACAATCCCGAAAATCCCGGCATGACCGCGCTGTATCTCGAGCGCTACCTGAATTTCGGCCTGACGCGCGAAGAGCTGCAATCGGGCAAGCCGCTGATCGGCATCGCCCAGACCGGCTCCGACCTGTCGCCGTGCAACCGCCACCACATCGAACTGGCCAAGCGCGTGCGCGAAGGCATCATCGCCGCCGGCGGGGTGCCGTTCGAATTTCCCTGCCACCCGATCCAGGAAACCGGCAAGCGCCCGACCGCCTCGCTCGATCGCAACCTCGCTTATCTCAGCCTCGTCGAGGTGCTCTACGGCTACCCGCTCGACGGCGTGGTGCTGACCATCGGCTGCGACAAGACCACGCCAGCACTTTTGATGGCGGCGGCCACCGTCAACATCCCGGCGATTGCCCTGTCGGTCGGGCCGATGCTCAATGGCTGGCACAAGGGCGAGCGCACAGGCTCGGGCACCATCGTGTGGAAGTCGCGCGAAAAGCTGTCGGCCGGCGAGATCGACTACGACCAGTTCATGGACATCGTCGCCTCTTCGGCGCCCTCTGTCGGCTATTGCAACACCATGGGCACGGCAACGACGATGAACAGCCTGGCCGAGGCGCTGGGCATGCAACTGCCCGGCTCGGCGGCGATCCCCGCACCTTATCGCGAGCGCGGCCAGATCTCGTACGAAACAGGCAAGCGCATCGTCGACATGGTGCGCGAGGATCTGAAGCCGTCCGACATCATGACACGCGAAGCCTTCGAGAACGCCATCGTCGTCAACTCGGCGATCGGCGGGTCGACCAACGCGCCGATCCATCTCAACGCCATTGCGCGCCATCTCGGCGTGCCGCTCGACAATGACGACTGGCAGAAGATCGGCCACCATGTGCCGCTGCTGGTCAACCTCCAGCCCGCCGGCGAATACCTCGGCGAGGACTATCACCATGCCGGCGGCGTGCCGGCGGTCGTTGCCGAACTGATGAAGGCCGGCCTGTTGCCGCATCCCGATGCTGCCACCGTCAACGGCAAGACCATGGGCGAGAATTGCGGCGTGGCCGAAAACCACGATGAAAAGGTCATCCGTGCGGTCGCCGATCCGCTCAAGAAGGACGCCGGCTTCATCAACCTGAAGGGCAATTTGTTCGACAGCGCGATCATGAAGACCAGCGTGATCTCGAAGGAGTTCCGCGACCGCTACCTGTCGAACCCGCGCGACCCCGAGGCCTTCGAAGGCACGGCCAAAGTGTTCGACGGGCCGGAGGATTATCACGCCCGCATCGACGATCCGGCCGAGAACATCGACGAGAATACTGTGCTGTTCATGCGCGGTGCCGGCCCCGTCGGCTATCCCGGCGGCGCCGAGGTGGTCAACATGCAGCCGCCCGCCTATCTGCTCAAGCGCGGCATCCACTCGCTGCCCTGCATCGGCGATGGCCGCCAATCGGGCACGTCAGGTTCGCCGTCGATCCTCAACGCCTCGCCGGAAGCGGCGGTCGGCGGTGGCTTGGCGCTGCTGAAGTCGGGCGACCGCGTGCGCATCGACCTGAAGAAAGGCACCGCCGACATTCTGGTCACCGACGACGAGATCACCCGCCGCCGCGCCGAGTTGCAGAACAATGGCGGCTATCATTTCCCGGCGCACCAGACGCCGTGGCAGGAGATCCAGCGCGGCATGGTCGACCAGTTGTCGGAGGGCATGGTGCTGAAGCCGGCGGTGAAGTACCAGCGCGTCGCCCAGACCAAGGGCATCCCGCGCGATAATCACTAAGGATCGCCGCGCGGGATTTTGGTGAGTTCAGCCTCGATATCTGCTGCTTGCTTTAGAATTGCCATCGCAGATGGGTTGAGACCAAATCTCGGCCAGGATGGTGCGTCGATGGTTTTCGGCGCGTTCGCCGTAATGCTGAAAATGTTGCGCGGCAATTGCCGTCCCAGCGCCAAGGCCCAGAGCCACGGCAATCGCCGCAGCCCGTCGCGATGCTGAATGCCAACCCGACGCCGCCTTCAGCAAGCGGCGCCAAGCTGCAATCACGGCGATGATCAGCGCTCCAATGGCGCAGCACATCGGTGCATCACCTCGCTCAGGCGTGCTTGCCGCAACTGCAATCGGCCGGATGGTAGCGGCCGGTGCGCTCGACCATGCCACCCTTGCCGTACATATCGTGGGGCCGCATCCAACTTGTCAGGTCGTGGGAAGGCCCGGCTTCGTTGCGGCCTTTGGGCATGACATCGAGAATACCGTAGGCACCGAGATACATTTCGCTGCCGCGACCGAAGTTCGCATAGGTCAGAAATATCTGGCCGTCTTCGTCCTTGTAGAAGACGCTGTCACCGGACAGATCCTCGATTTCGAAATCGAGCGGCGCGAAGTTGTATACCGCCTTCTTCGCCGCAAATTGCGCAGGCGTATAGGAGACATTGAAGTCGTAGTTGAAGTCGCTGCCAAAGGAAGAGACGAAGCGCGCCTGCCAGCCCATGCGTGCCTTGAGCGCCTCGACCTCGGCAATCGGCGCGCGCGCCACGGCGACGTAGCTGACGTCGTGGTTGTCGAGGTGGACGATCACGCTGTCGGCGTTGTCGAGTTCGAACGAGCAGCCGACGCAATGGTGCTGTTGGCCCGGGCCCATCATGAAATGCTTGATGAACAACTGGCTGCGGCCGCCGAAGAGGTCGGACAGCGAAAGCCTGCCCTCTGGACCCTCGAAATAGTACTGCTTGTCGATCTTCACCCAGGGCAGTTGGCGCCGCTCGGCGCTCAACTGATCGCGCGCCCTGGTCATTGCTTTTTCCTTGGCCAGCAGGGCTACGCGCGCGGCCAGCCATTCGTCTCGTGACACGATTTCATGCTGCATCATGCTCTCCATCGTTGGACTTTTTCGCCGGCAGCACCATTGCGGCCGGCTCGCTGCAATGACTGGGCCGGCGCTCACATGTGGGCCGTCTGAGCCGGCGGCCCGTCCCAGGCGTCGTTGCGGCCGTCCTCATAGGTGATCGGCACAGCGGCGAGTTCTTCAGGTGCAACGTCATCGAGACAGGCGACGTTGATGGCGACGAAATCACCGCCCATCGGCTCAAAACTGGCCGTCGCGAAGGGATGGACACCGCAGCGGCTGCAGAAGGTGTGACGGATGGCCCGCTCGCCGAAGCGGTATTCGGTCAGTATCTCGGCGCCCTCCGTCACGCGAAAGTCCCACGGACGGGCAAAGGCCTTCCAAAACCGTGTCTTGGCGCACCACGAGCAGTTGCAGCGAAAGCTGGAGGTCCACCAGATGCCGTCGAGCTCGGGCTTGGAGCGCTGGCCCGATGGCGCAAGATCAAGCTGGCATTCGAAATGCACAGCCCCGCAGTGGCAACTGCCGCGATAGGTCTTCAACATCGTCTTCTCCAAGGCATGGCGCATCGATCCGAAAAGCGACTGAGATCTTCGGCAAGCGCTGGTTTGAATATGCAAGTCGGCGGGCGCGCCCGCGGAGCGCGCTGTTTTCAGATCACCGGGCGGCCAGCGAGAGCGTCGGAGAGGCGATCAAGGCATTCGCCCCAGCCACCCATGTGCGAGTCGCGGGTTTCGACGTCGAGGAACGGTTCCTGCCGGAAGGTCAGCCGCGTGCCCGTGCCTTCGGCAGCAAGCGTCACCGTCACCAGCGTTTCCCAGGCCGGGTCGTAATCCCAAGCGAAGGTGAAGACGATCTTTTCACCCTGAACGACCTCGCGGAACGTGCCAGACATGCCGGATGACATGCTGTCATCCTCGCCGTTTGGGCCGTGGATAAGCAGGTGGTAGCGCCCGCCCTTGCGGAATTCGAGCTTCTTGACGGAAGAGGTAAAGCCCTTCGGACCCCACCAGCGGGTCAGATGTTCGGGGCTTGACCACATCCTGAAGACAAGCGCTGGCGGAGCGTCGAAAACGCGCGAGAACTCAAGCGAAAGCGGTTGGGCGGCGACGGTGTCAGTTCTTGCGGTCATCGGGTCCTCCCTTGGGTTGAGCAGTCTGCAATTCCTTGAGGTAGTCGGCCATACGGTCGAAGCTGGCATCCCAGAAGCGGCGGTAGTGCTCGACCCAGTTGGCAATGTCCTTGAGCGGGCCTGCCTCCAGCCGGCASGGCCGCCACTGCGCCTCGCGGCCGCGACTGATCAGGCCGGCSYKCTCCAGCACTTTCAGGTGACGCGAGATCGCCGGCAGGCTCATGGCGAATGGTTCGGCGAGTTCGTTGACGGTTGCCTCGCCAAGCGCCAGGCGGGCGAGAATGGCGCGTCGCGTCGGATCGGCGAGCGAGGAGAAGGTGGCGCTGAGGCGATCGTCGGTCATTTATTTAGCAATCACGTTAATTAACATATCGGTTAATTACTGCCGAAGAGGTTCACTGTCAAGCGCAGCCTGCTCTGATTGCCTCACGCGCCCGCCCTTATGGAATAGACATCGGCCCCGCGCGTTCTCCCGCCATCACGCAGGAGAAAAAGATGTTTCCATTTTCGCCGAAGCCGCCCTCGATCCGCTTTTTGTGCCGCCCAGAGGATGACGGCGTCATCCCGCCGCCCGTGCCGGCCAAGACCTTCCTGCCCGACTGGTTCCGCAAGTTGCCGGCGGTCGACCCGGCCAAGCTTTCGACAGGAGACAGTGGCCTCACCATCAAGCGCTGCATGCCGTTTCTCGATGCCATGACAGCAGGCTGGATCATCAGGCTCGCGGCCACGGTGCGCATGGAAATCTCTGACGGTGGCAAGACGGTAGATACCGCCTGGGATTTCGACCGAACGCTGGTCAGCAATCACGGCGCGCATCAGGTCGCAGGCAATCCGCGCCAGCCTGCGCCGCCGTGCAAGTTCCACAACTACTGGAGCGTGCGCACGCCACCCGGGTGGAGCTGCCTGTTCGTGCAGCCGCTGAACCGGCCAAACGGCATCTTCGAACTGGTCTCGGGCGTGGTCGATACCGACACCTATACTGCCGAAATCCACTTTCCGTTCTTTGCGACAGGCGCCGACGGCTTGCACATCATCGAAAAAGGCGCGCCGCTAGTGCAGGTCATCCCCTTCGAGCGCAAAGCGCTTGAACTGACCGCCGATATACGCGCCGAGCGCAAGGATGAAGAGCAGGACCGCCGTCGCGTCCTCCGCAACACCATCGCGTCCGATGGCTGGTATCGCAAGATCGCGCGGGCACCACGTTAAGATGCAGGCCTTGCACCAAACGCAAAGGGCCGGTGGAATTTCCACCGGCCCTTCTGATTGATGATGCCGTGTCCGCGATCAATCGTCGTCGGAAGAGGAATTCGACGAACTGTTCGAACTCGAGTTCGATGAGGAATTCGAACTGGAATTGGACGACGAGTTGGAGCTCGAATTGGACGAACTGTTGGAGCTCGAGTTGTTCGACGAGTTCGAGGAACGGTTGGAACTCGAATTGTCCGAAGAATTGGACGAGCGGTTGCTGCTTGAATTCGACCAACCACTACGGTCGCTCGAATTCTTGCCGCCTGAAACGACCGACTTGAAGAATTTCGAAACATCATTGTCCGCCATCGCAGGTGTCTGCGTAGCAGGTGCTGCGACCAGCAGCGCGCCAAGCACGGCGATGATCTTTTTCATCTGTCATCTCCTTTTCGACAATCTTGGTGATTGCCTGGGAGGAACGGGAGACATTTTGGTCTATTCCATCGATGGGAGAAAAATCGGCTGGCAAAGGCAAAGGCGCGCAGCTTCACTCATGCAACCTCGTGATGTAGGTTGCGACAGCAACAGAGGGGCAATGGCCATGCGTAATCGCATCGCATCCTGGCTGAGTGCATTCATCCTGGTTCCGATATTGCTGACAAACGCGGCACTGGCAGCGACGCTTGATATCCAGACATCGGCCGAGCCGGCGACACTCGACCCGCAGAAATTGACCGGCGACTGGCCGGACCTGATCATCGGCGATCTGTTTGAAGGGCTGGTCACGGAGGATGCCTCCGGCACTCCGGTGGCGGGCCAAGCGGAATCCTGGAAAGTGTCGTCGGACGGTTTGACCTATACGTTCAAGCTGCGCGACGGGCTGAAATGGAGCGACGGCGAAGCGCTGGAGGCGAGCGACTTTCTGCTTGGGTTGCGCCGCGTGCTCGACCCCAAGACCAAGGCCGATTTCGCTTTCATCCAGTTCCCCATCAAGAACGCGGAGGCCTTCAATGGCGGGAGGATAACCGACCCGGCAGTGCTCGGCGTGGCTGCACCCGATGCCAAGACACTCGAAATCAAGCTCGAACGGCCGATGCCCTATTTCCTGCAGGCGCTGGTGCAGGCGAGTGCCTATCCAGTGCCGCAGCACATCATCGAGAAGTTCGGCGATGACTGGGCCAAGCCGGAACATCTGGTGAGCAATGGCGCCTTCAAACTCGCCGAATGGAAGTCTGGGAAGACGCTGCGCGCGGTCAAGAACGACAGATATCGCGAGGCTGGCGAGGTCGAGCTCGACGAGGTCGTTTATCATTTCATCGACGACGAAGGCGCGACGCTTGCGGCGTACAAGGCCGGCAACATCGATATCGCCACGCAGTTCCCTGCCGCGCAAATGGATGAACTGCAGTCGAGCCGGCCAGGCGAGGCGCGCATCGTGCCTGCGCTCGGCATCTGGTATTACGTGCTCAACCTGAAGACACGGCCCTTCAACGATCCACGGGTGCGGCGCGCATTGTCGATGGTGATCGACCGCGAGCAAATCGGCACAGTTCTGGAGACCGGACAGCTCGCCGCCTATGGGATGGTACCGCTCGGCGTGCCGGGTTTTGGGGACACGCCCTACATGCCCGACTGGAGCGCAAAGACGCTCGAGCAGCGCGTCGCCGAGGCGACAACGCTGATGCAATCCGCCGGCTATGGACCCGGCAAGCCGCTCAAATTCCAACTGCGCACGTCCAACCTGCCCCTGCAGATCAAGACCAGCGAGGCGGTCGCAAAGGCATGGAAGGAGATCGGCGCGGAGGTGGAGTTTGTCAGGGAGGAAATCCCCGAACATCAAGACGCGCTCAAAAAGGGCGATTTCACTGCCGGCAGCGCGCGCTGGATCCTCGACTATGCGGACGCAAGCGACTCACTCGCGCTGATGAAAACCGGCCACCCGAACAATTATGCGGGCTATTCGAATCCTGGCTTCGACATTCTGCTCAACAAGGCGGCGACCGAACAGGATGCGGCGGAGCGCCTCCTGCTGCTGCGGGTCGCGGAAGAGATGGCACTGGACGAAACGGCGGTGATTCCGCTGACCTGGGCCGTATCGAAAAACCTGGTGTCGCCGAAAGCTGTCGGCTTCGAAGACAATGTCCGTGACGTGCACCGGTCGCGCTGGCTGTCGCTCAAGGAGTGACAGTCAGCGCTGCTGGATCGTCATCCATGCTCGCGCAGTTGGCCTTTGAATTCCGTTTCCAAACCGCCTAGGTGATGAGGAAACGGTCAGGGACATCATGACGAGACGACGCTCTTCCCTTGGATTTCTCGGCATGTTCGGCCGCTCGGGCGATCTGCGCGAGTTGGACGCGGCCTTGCGCGGCGTCGACCTGCATCCCGCGCTGGTGCCGGAAGGCGTGAAGCTCACCATCGTCAATCTGATGAAGGATCATTGGCCAGACGACCCGCCTTCACATGCCTACCCGCCGGTGGCGCAACTGTTTGGCTATTGCATCGCCGGGCCGGAAGCATTCGAGCGGGCCAATGGCCGCGACTACATGGAGGAAGCCGAGCAACGGATCGAGGCAGCGCTGGAAGCAGGCGACGGCTTCGACGCGGAGATCGTGCTGCTTGCACTCCACGCCAAGCTGATCAATCCCGATGTCGTCGAGCGTTTCGGGCTGAGCACCGACTAGCGGCGATCTGCCCTACCCGCCCATGCCACCGCGTGGCAACTTGATCAGCTCGCCAAAGCGGGCGCGCAGCCTGTCGTCGGTGGCTTTTGGAATGTGGCGCGGAAAACGTTCGGCCAGGATTCGTTTCTTCTCCGCGATCGCCTTGCCCAGCAGGTCGGGCTTGCCCTTTTCGATCCACTCCTTAGGCGAGAAACGATCGGCGACAGCGGGGTAAAAGTACTCGGTCTGCATCAGCCTGAGCGTCTGCTCGTTGCCGAGATAATGGCCGGGCCCGTTGAGGCAGACTTCCGAGATTGTGTCGATCGACAGTGCCGCGTCGGTGACCTCGATGCCGCGCACGCAACGCAGGCATTGGCCCAGCATGTCGTTGTCGATGATCAGGCTTTCCAGGCAAAAACCGAGCAGCGAGGCATGCATGCCGGCGGACTCATAGACCAGATTGAGGCCGGAAAGGCCGGCCATGACGTTGGTGATGCCCTTTTCGTAGCCGGACTGGATGTCGGGCAGCTTGGAGTCGGCCATGCCTGCGGCCGAGCCGCCGGGCAGATCGTAGAACTGGGCCATCTGGGCGCAGGCCGCCGTCAGCAACGCCTGCTCGGCCGAGCCACCCGACATGGCGCCGGTGCGCAGGTCGGAGACGAACGGCCAGGTGCCGAAGATCGCGGGGTGGCCGGGCTTCAGCGCGTTGACATAGACGAGACCGGCAAGCACCTCGGCGACCGCCTGGACCACCGCACCTGCAATCGCCGCAGGCGCGGTTGCGCCAGCCTGGCCGGCGGAGAGCAGCAGGATCGGGATGCCGCCATCGACGCAGGCTTCGAGCACGCCACAGGCATCCTCGGCGAATTTCATCGGCGGCACGACGAAACAGTTGGAATTGGAGACGAACGGCCGTGCTCGGAAGTTCTCCTCGCCGCCAGCGATCTCATAAAGCATCTCAAGAGCCGGGGCGACGTTCTCGCGCACTGTGAAGCTGGTGCCGACATGCTTGGAGGTGCCGGAGACACAAGCGTAGAGGGTATTGAAATCCATATCGAGCGGATCGGGAATGTCGCGCGGCACCATCGGGCGCTGGAAGAAATGGATGTTGTCGAGCCCCTCGACGATGCGGGCGGCATCGTAGATGTCCTGCAGCAGGCTTTCGCGATATTCGCGCTTTTCGACGTCGACAAGATGCACGGCTGCACCGGCGGTGCCGTAATGCACGCGCTTACCCTGGATCAGCATGTCGTGTTTGGGGTCCTGGCCGCAGAGCGTGAAATTGCGGGCAGCGTTGTTGATGGTGGCGAGCACGAGTGCGCGCGGAAAGCGAATGCGGCCGTCGTCGCTGTAGGTTGCGCCGACCCGGGTCAGCGCTTCGATACAACTTGGGATGGCGTTGGCGAAGCCGACCGTCTCGAGCAGAGTCAGCACCGCTTCGTGGATGCGTTCGAGATCGTTTGGCGCCAATGCCTGGAAGCGGCCACCTTCGAGGCCGGCGCGGATGGGGCGGATGTCGTCGGCAAGTGGTGCTGCGCGCATCGCCCGCCTGGCCTCCCTGCCGCCGGATCGGCGCGAGCGTTGCTCTGCCGACAGGTCATGGCTTTCGATGGCATGCGACATGCAGGTCCTCCGAACTCTGTGAGGCTGGCCCGCAGTGATTATGCCACCGTCGTGTCGCCTCGTTCCCTTTGCGCGACTATGCCGTGTCCATTGGCCCAGACTATGGGCCAGCGGATTCCGCCGGATATGCCAGAACGCTGATATAAGCCGGCGGCGCGGAGGAGCCGCCGGCAAAGGGCATTATGCAGCCGCGGGGCGGCGTCCGGCGGCGGTCGCCAGCTCGCGGATTCCGGGCTCGATGTGCTGAAGCGCAATCGAGGAAATGCCCAGACGCATGAAGCGCGTAGGCTTGTCGGAATGCTCGAAGAAGCGCTCGCCCGGCTCGATGATGACGCTGCGCGCAGCGGCAGCCGCCGCAAGCCCGCGCGAGTCGGTGCCGCGTGGCCCTTCGAGCCACAAGGACGTGCCGCCGGCGGAGTCGGTCGACTGCCAGTCTGGCAGGAAAGCCGAAAGCGCCTGGACCAACCGCTTGCGCCTCTCGGTGAAGGCGGTCGACAAGCGACGCACCAGCGCCTCGTGGTGACCGAGCGAAAGGAACAGGGCGACCGCGCGCTGGTTGTTGGCCGGCGGGTGGCGCAGCATAAAGCGGCGCAACGCCCGCAGTTCGGCAATGAGATCCGCCGAGGCGACGATGTAACCGAGGCGCAGGCCAGGCGCGAGCGTCTTCGACATCGAACCGACATAGACGACACGGCCGGAGCGATCGAGGCTCTTCAGCGCCTGCTGCGGCGCCTCATCGAGCAACTGGCTGTCGTAACCGTCCTCGATGATGATCTGGTTGTTACGCATGGCACGGGCGAGAAGGTCCTGCCGGCGCTCGGCGCTGAGTGGCACCATTGTCGGGCACTGGTGGCTCGGCGTGACGAAGACAAAGCCGGCATCCGACGGTATCGCCGATGTGACGATGCCCGAATGATCGACCGGAACCGGCTCGATATCGGCGCCAGCCAGGCGGAAGATCGAACGCGCATCGGGATAGCCCGGATCTTCCATCGCGACCTTGGAGCCCTTGGTCATCAACAGCGTGGCGAGCATGTAAAGCGCGTTCTGTGCGCCAAGGGTAACGATAATCTCGTCGGGATTGGCGAAGATGCCGCGGCGCGGCAGCAGGCGCGCCTGGATCTGCTCGATCAGAAGCGGATCGTCGCGGTCGACCATGTCGGCCGCCCAATTGCGGATTTCGAGCACGGCCAGCGCCATGCGGTTGCACTCGCGCCATTCGGCGGTCGGAAACAGCGTCGGGTCGAACTGGCCGTAGACGAAGGGGTAGGACGACTTGATCCAGTTCTCGAGCTTGGCCGGGGGCGGCATGTCGGAGGCAGCGATCTGGCGGCGCGCCTTCCAATCGATCTCGTTGGCCTGGTCGGGGCTCTTCTGCTGCGGCTTGGCCGGCGTTGCCAGCACTTCGGGATTGACGAAATGGCCCCGGCGCTCGCGCGCCACGAGGAAGCCCTGATCGACAAGCTGCTGGAAGGCCAGCACCACGGTGCCGCGCGCAACGCCGAGCTTTTCAGCAAGGATGCGGCACGAGGGCAGCGGCATCGAAGCCGCGATCTGGCGATCGAGAATGGCGGCGACGATCGCCTGCCTGATCTGGGCCTGAAGCGTCTGACCTGATTCTGCCGAAATCCGGAACAAGCCTGACCAGATCGCCGTGTCGTTTCGCTGTGGCATAGAACTCTTCCCGCATGTCCAGTCTTTTTAGCTTTGCTGGACCATAGAAAGCTATCCTTGGCACAAGCGGTTGCACCAATCAATTTTTCTAATCCTATAGATTTATGCCAGTGAACCTTTCCAGCGACGGTTGCAGAGCAAGGCAATTGAACCGATTGAAATTTGGAACGATAGTCCGCCGCGACGCCTTCATTGAGTCACAAGGTCTGCTAGGATGACGCAAGCAGCTCACACTCCCGGAGTTCCCAGGTGATCGATCAAGCCTTTCATGCCGCGCTGACCGCGCTTCGCAACCATCATCAGGACGCGCCGAAGAATTTGCGGGCGGCATTTGCCTCCGACCCGAAGCGGTTCCAGCATTTTTCGGCGACTGATGGTGACTTGTTGCTCGACTGGTCCAAATGCGCCGTGGATGCCACCACCATGGCGCTGCTCGAAAAACTGGCGCAGACGGTCGACCTCGCGGGCAAGCGCGCCGCGATGTTTGCGGGTGCGCGCATCAACGTCACCGAGGATCGCGCCGTGCTGCATACGGCACTGCGCAACCCTGTGGGCAAGCCGGTCATGCTCGACGGCCACGACGTGACGGTGGACGTGCATGCCGTGCTCGACGCCATGGCGGCATTCGCCGACGATGTCCGCTCGGGCAAGGCCGCGGGTGCAACCGGCAAGAAAATCACCGACATCGTCAATATCGGCATCGGCGGCTCCGACCTCGGACCGGCCATGGCGACGCTGGCGCTCGCGCCTTATCACGACGGGCCGCGCGCGCATTTCGTCTCCAACATCGACGGCGCCCATATCCACGATACGCTGAAGGACCTCGACGCAGGGACCACGCTGTTCATCATCGCGTCCAAGACCTTCACCACCGTAGAGACCATGACCAATGCCGCCACCGCGCGGCGCTGGGTCGAAGAGAAGCTGGGTGCGAAGGCGGTGGGCAGCCATTTCGCAGCGGTGTCGACCGCCCTCGACAAGGTCGCAGCCTTCGGCATCGAGCCCACCCGCGTCTTCGGCTTCTGGGACTGGGTCGGCGGCCGTTATTCCCTGTGGTCGGCGATCGGCCTGCCGATCATGATTGCCATTGGCCCGAAAAATTTCCGCGACTTCCTCGCCGGTGCGCATGCCATGGACCAGCATTTCGCCACGGCACCACTGCTCAAGAACATCCCCGTGCTGATGGGGCTGGTCGGTTTCTGGCATCGTGCGGTGTGCAACTACCCGGCGCGTGCCGTCATACCTTACGACCAGCGCCTGTCGCGGCTGCCGGCGTATCTGCAGCAGCTCGATATGGAGTCGAACGGCAAGAGTGTAACGCTCGCCGGCGGTGGCGTGGTGACGCCGACCGGACCGCTGGTCTGGGGCGAACCCGGCACCAACGGCCAGCACGCCTTCTTCCAGCTGCTGCACCAGGGCACCGATTTCATCCCGGTCGAGTTCCTGGCGGCCGCTGAGGGCCATAAGCCCGACCTTCAGGAGCATCATGATCTGCTGCTCGCCAACTGCCTGGCGCAGTCGGAAGCGCTGATGAAGGGCCGCACGCTTGAGGAAGCACGACGGCAGATGCTGACCAAGGGCATCAAATCAGAAGAAGTCGACAAGATCGCGCCGCACCGCGTCTTCTCGGGCAACCGCCCGTCGGTGACCCTTCTCTACCGCAAGCTCGACCCGCATATGCTCGGCCGGCTGATCGCGCTTTACGAACACCGGGTGTTCGTCGAAGCGCAGCTGTTCGGCATCAACGCCTTCGACCAATGGGGCGTGGAACTCGGCAAGGAACTGGCAACCGGGCTGTTGCCTGTCGTGGAGGGGCGAGAAAATGCCGCGCGTCACGACTCCTCGACAGCCGGCCTCGTGGAGCATATCCACCGGCTTAGAGAACGGGAGTAGTCATATTGCGGGGCATCAAGGGCATACTTTTCGACAAGGACGGAACCCTTGTCGATTTCCAGGCGACGTGGTTCGCTATCGGCGAAATGATGGCGCTGAAAGCAGCCGACGGCGACAAGGCGCGGGCCAACGCGCTGATGGAATCAGCCGGCTACGATTTTGAAGCGCATGGCTTCCGCGCCGATTCGGTGTTTGCCGCCGGCACCAACGCCGATATCGTGGCGCTGTGGTATCCCCAGGCCGGCAACGACGAACGGGCAGCACTGGTCAAGGTTTTCGATCAGGTGTCAGCTGAACAGGGCTCGGCCAAGGC
>NZ_JBFUIP010000014.1:0-57716 GCF_056401815.1 Aminobacter sp. P4_D5
GCTCAGCGACGACGACAGCGTCCGCCGCACGAGCACCAGAGACAGCGACCAGGGCCGCAGCGGAGCCGAGAAGAAGGCTCTTAATGTTCATTTCAATTCCTCAGTTGATGCACAGCCATTGGAAGCCATGCAGATTTTCACCATCAGAAATCTGATGTCAGAAAAAAATGCATCTAGATGAATCTCTTTCTGCGTCGTCACTGGCTCATGAGATGCAGGGGATCAACCGCCAATGGCACATGAGACAAGCGCGGATAACCTGTTGGCCGGGCCGCGTGTTATAAATGTCACAAATTGGCAGGTCGCCCCGGCATTGACGTCGAGTAACCTCACAAATCCGTGCTAAAGCGCTGTTCTTGAATAACTTATTTGTGAACTGGACACGGTGGGTCAAAGATGGTTTTGTCCCGTCGACCGCAATTCGGTCTGACCTCCAGTCATGTGGCTCTCAGCGTGTGTTTAGTTTCCCATAAATATGCGTTGAGAGTTGCAAACAATTGCCGGCAGTCGGTATCGCCAGGCGCTCCAGGCGAAAGTTCGCCCAAAATTCACGTCCGCTCTACGCTGCGGAACTCGATCCAAGGTTTTGAAGGCCGACATTGCGGCGCCAAGCCGTCCAGCGCGCATCGCGATGGATGAGTTGTCCCCTCCGTGGGAACAGCGTACTTTTAAAGGAGGAGGTGCGCTGTGCTTTAGGTCACTAAAGCCCTGGTCGGCCGCTCATGAGTGCGAGGCCAGGTTGGCCAAGATGCTCAGACTTTGCCAAGGATCGCCTTGAGATTGACGCTGCCGTCGGCAGCACCAAAACGCATCGATTTGCGCGCTCTATCGACTGCGGCGGTGACCACCTGGAGAGCCTCTTCCTTCTTGCCCTCGAAAATCAACTGATTGAGAGCCGCAGTGTAGTCCACGGTGGAGATGTTGCCCGTTACCCCCTGATAGGCCGACAGGGCAAGTGCAAGCCTGGAAGTCGCCCGTTCGAGTTGCGCCGCCAGAACCAGGTTGCCGTAGATCAGAGCCAGCAGAGTGCCATGCTCCATGTGCAGGCGCCGGATCGTGTGAAGCTCACCCGCCTCTTTTTCCGCCCGAACATGCAGCGCCAATTTTTCCCGTTGCTCTGCGGTAATGTTGTCCGGCTGGTCGGCGAGTTTGCCGACAATATAGGCGCACATTCCCGACACCACTTCACAGAGTTCAAGGGCGTCGCGGGGGGACGGCAAGGCAACATAGGCGCCACGGTTGAGCGGCAACGAAACGACGCCTTCCTGCTCCATGATCACCAGCACTTTGCGGATGACGGTGCGGCTGACGCCGTAGATTTCGCTCAAGGCTATTTCTTCGAGCTTGACGCCAGGAGCCAGCGATTGGCAAATCACCGCATTCCATATGTCATTGTAGATGTTGGCTTCCACGCCGACCAAGGGCGCGACGATCAGCGACAGTGCGTCCTGATCGCTCATGGCCGGGGACAGATAGCGTGCGGGCATGTGTGGACCTCCCTTAGCATCAAAGGGGATCCCCCCGCCTTTGATGCTCTACTCCCTTGCCGCTCGGAGTTTCTCTCCATAGGGCATTACCCTGCTAACGCGCAGAACTTGCGGCAACCTTGCACAACAAGGCGCACAACCTGCCGTACATCGCTCTTCTTATGCAAGAAAATCAATCATGTATGGCGCACAATCGTCAACGGTTTCGATAATGGCGCGTGACGATGGCTTCGAGCTGCCAGCATCCTGGCTGGACGGCTCGGCTTCAACCACTCGACCATGCGTGACGATCTGGCGCCCAAGCTGAAGGGCGAGAAGTGTGGCTGCAAACATCTTGTCGGGAAAATCAGCCGCAAAGCCTTGCGGCGCAAGCTGGAGCGGGTAGCGGGAATCGAACCCGCGCGTTCAGCTTGGGAAGCTAGCGGGTGTTACGAGATTTCAACTGGTTGGCTGTAAAACACGGCCAACAGCGCTTGTTATAGATCAATGGCTTAGAGTCGAATTGTAAAACCAAAAGCGGTGGTCGGATCGCTACGAAATTCATCGTAAAGTGCTGCGATGATTGCTCTGATTCTTGCCACTTTTTTTGCTGCAGGTCCGACGTCCGTCGTTGATGGTGACACCATCAATTTCGGCAATGAACGTGTCCGTATCGCCAACATCGACACGCCGGAAATCCACAGCGCTAAGTGCGATGCCGAGAAGCGCCTCGGTCTGGTCGCCAAGCGCCGCGTCGCCGAGCTGCTCGCTGGCGGAGATATCATCATCCACCGTGGGGACCCCAATACCGGTCGGCTCAACGATCGGCACGGCCGAACTTTGGCGACCATCGAAGTTGCTGGTGAGGACATCGGCGAGGTCATGATTACCGAAGGGCTCGCTCGGCCGTGGACTGGCAAACGCCAGCCATGGTGCGAGTGACGTAAGACGTACGAATTACTACGGATCAGATAACTCAAAAAGGTATTGCCACCAATGGATCGTAAGCTGCAAGTTTTCGTTTCCAGCACCTTCACCGACCTCATCGAGGAGAGGCAAGCAGCCGTATCCGCAATTCTAAAATCGGGTCATATGCCAGCAGGTATGGAGCTGTTTACGGCGGGCGATAAGTCCCAGTGGGACACAATCACCAAATGGATCGACGAGAGCGATGTCTATCTTCTCATTCTTGGTGGTCGATATGGTTCGATAGAGTCCGAAAGCGGATTGAGCTACACCGAGCTCGAATATGACTACGCTATCTCAAAGGGCAAACCGCACTTCGCGATTGTATCGAGGGAATCTGCAATCGAGGCAAAAGTTAGGAACTGTGGCAGCAGCGCAATGGAGCGTGACAACCCGGCTTTGCTGAAGACTTTCCGGGCGAAGGTGACCGGCAAGATGTCAAGCTTTTTCGAAGACGAGAAGGATATACGCTTGGCTGTCATGGAAAGCCTGATGCACATTTCGAACATTAACGCGTCCGCGGGTTGGGTAAGGGCGAGCTCAGTTGTTGATCCGAAGAGCTTGAACGATACGATAGTGCAGCTGCGCGAAGAGAACATCCAGCTTAGCAACACGATTAATAATTTCGAAGCGCCAGACAAGGCGCGTAAGTCCGCTGATGAGTTTGAAGAACTGAAGCTCGTCCTCTCAAGAACGGTGGTGTCATTGCCAGGCGAGAATGCCTCAAAGTCAATGGATATTCTGTCGGTTTCCTCCATGTATCTTGATAGTCTTGTTCGAGGCGTATCGTCGGGCAACAACGGAGAAGTAGGAAAATGGCTTTTTCAGTCGGTGATGCCTAAACTCATCCTACATGGGTTAGCCGAAGCAAATCGGCCAACTCCCAGCGCGATCTTCTTCCTTGCCCAACTGAATCAGCACGGACTGAAGTTTTTCTCCCGGCTGAAGCGCGAAGCGGTGGCCTAAGCCACAGCCTCCCTCACACACGTCTCCTCAACAGCCAGCGATCGACCTCACATCCAGCATTGTTCCGCCATGTGCGAGAAAAAATCCGTCTGTGTGACCAGGTGGTTTCGGTGCACCGGCACTCATCAGCCTGCTCACGTTGCCACCACATTGGAAACAGACGGTCTAATAACAACCCAGCCCGGTCCTTCCGCATTTATTGGTCACGACCTAGGACAACATTCCTTTTCGCTTGACACCGGATCGCGTCCGGAACATTTGTAGAACATCGGCCGGCCCAGCCGGTCAAACCCTGTCATGCATCGGAATTGCGCGGTCGCCCGCGCCACGGGAGAGCCTTGCCTTGCGAAAGCCGGAGACCATCGAGCGAATGTATCTCGACTTCGACGGGTTCTTCGCCAGCGTCGAGCAGCAGGCAGATCGGCGCCTAAGGGGCCGGCCGGTTGGTGTCGTTCCATTTGAAGGCACTGACCGAACCTGCGTCATCGCCTGCTCTCGTGAGGCGAAGGCGTTCGGAGTCAAGAACGTGATGCCCGTTGCAGAAGCCCGTCAGCTTTGCCCCGACATCGTCCTGGTGCCGCAGAAGCCGGACCTCTACCGTCGTGCGCACAATGCGCTCTTGTCCGAGATCCAGTCCGTCATTCCCATCGACGCGGTGAAATCGATCGACGAACTGACATGCCGTCTCGATGAAGTTAGCCGCAAAGACCCCCAATCGTTGGCAGAAAGGCTCAAGTCGACGCTCGCGGAAAACGTCGGCACGGTCATCACATCATCTGTCGGGTTCGCGGCGAATCGCCAGCTTGCCAAGATGGCTTGCAAGGAAGGCAAAAAGGCCGGCGCGACATATGGCAACGGCGTCATGGTCTGGCGTCCGGAAGATTTACCTGCGCTGCTGATTAAGCTGAAGCTATCTGATATCCCCGGTGTCGGTGAGAACATGGAACGGCGGCTAATCCGCTCGGGCATCTATACGACCGAGGATCTTTACCGCCTCGAGCCGAAGCATATGCGCAAGCTGTGGAACAACGTCACCGGCGAGCGGCTATGGTATGCGCTCCATGGCTACGACGTGCAGGCGCCGTTGTCTTCACGCGGCATGTTCGGCCACGGCCGCGTGCTGCCACCGGAGAGCCGCTCGCTGGCAGGTGCCTTCGAGATCTGCAGGCTCCTCTTGACCAAGGCCGCGCGGCGACTGCGCCGCGACGATTTCTACTGTAGCGGCCTGTGGCTTTGGCTCGCGGTCAGGGATCGCAATTGGTCGGCCAAGATGAAACTGCCGATTGTCCATGACGACCAGGCCGTGCTTACCGCCCTGGATGAGCTATGGAAGCGGGTCCGTGCCGAGTACCCGCGTGGCGTCACCGTCTTTCGCGTCGGGGTCACCCTCTACGATCTGAGCCGCGCCAGCGAGCGCCAGCTCGATTTCCTGCTCAACGACGACCGTGTTCGCCAGAAATGGGAACAGGTCTCCAATGCGGTCGATGGCTTGAATGCCCGATATGGGAAAACCGTGACATCGCTCGGGATGTGGAGGCCGCCCGCCGGCGGACACGTCGGCGGGAAGATCTCGTACACACGCATTCCAACAGCGGAGGATTTCTGGTGAGCGGCTGGAAACAGAACATACAGGTCCGCGATCTCGACGATACCCAGCGCCTGGAGATCACCTGCAAGGTTTGCGGGCATGTCCACTATCTCACGAAGGCGGTGATCTGCACCTCAAAGGAGCGCGAGTTCGAATACCTCGACGAGGTCGAGCGCAACGAAATCTGCAAGGCTCGCGGCTGCCGAGGGACGGTTCGTCTCGCGATGCCGCGCAAGGGCGACACCAGCGGCTTTGTTGGCGGGTTGGCGTAAATCGCGAAAAGCTGCCAAGCGGCATCCATTCGCTATTTCAGCGGGCAAAGGTTTATGCTGCCACGCGCACTTCGATATGCAGGCCAGCGGCTGCTACCATGTTAACAAGAGAATCGAGACCAAACACTCCGGTCTTGTGACGCAAGAGGTCGGAAATTCGTGGTTGCGTAACGCCGAGTCTTCGAGCTGCCTCTGCTTGCGTCCATCCCTGAGCCTTTACATGCATTTCGATGGCTTCCATCAAGGTAGACCGTAGCTTCATGTTTGCGGCATGCGACGGGTCTGCGTCTTCCATTGCGGGAGCGATGTCCACTCTAAGCTTTTGCGTAGGCTGATTTTCTTCAATGGCCAAAGAGAATTGCGTTTGTGAGATGTCCGCAATTTTAGAGGAAATCGCAATTTTTTCCTCGGCCTTTGCACGAGCATGTTCAGACATAAATGAAAGCAAGTGAATCAATTCATCAGCATCAGATACCGTAAGGAATTCTTTATTTTTATTGACGAAAACGACTGATTTTTTATTCTCCCTAATTAATTCAAATACATTGCTCAGCGTGCCGGTGCTTTTGCTGTCCCAAATCATTAGTCCGTAATTGCTGACGCGAGCCATTTCCAAGTCTTTTGCCGTATAGAACGCTCTACTGCCAGGCGCCGCCTTTGGATAAACACTATTGACAGGCCATCCGCCAATATTGTTTCGAGGGCGATCGCCGCTGCAATAGACTGTCACCCGCTTGGCACCGTATTCAAGAAGGCATCCTTGGATAGAGGAATCGGCGCCGTCAGCGTCGCCGACGACAATTTCTAAGTCGGAAGCGACGATTTTTTTGATCCGCGCTTTGACTTTGTCGTGAAGTCTGCTGATCGCGATCGATCCTGCAACGAATACAATAGTCATGGGCTTACTTCCACGTAACGGTGGCAGCATAGACGCGGTCAATTTTTGGGTAGGTCTGAAGGGCCTGACATACCGCGTCCATAGTTGCACCTGTGTCAAATAAGTCGTCGAGCAGTAAAGCGTTCCAACGACCTTCGTTTGTTATGCTGGGATTGATAGAAAACCGTCCATTCAGGGCGGCAACCTTTTCCTCCCTTGTGTTCAGATTCTTCAGCTGTGGGCTTCCCTGTGGTGCCGCGGCCTTCACCACGATGCTGTCGATGACAGGAATATTTATGAGCTTGCCGAGCTCATTGGCAATTTCATTGACAGGCTGGCGAGGCCGGACAGTAGAAGCAGGCATGGGAACAATGAGCCCAACATTCGGGAAAAGCGGTAGCAAGGACGTTTGGATTTGCGCTGCGATAGGACCGACTTGCGTCCAATCACCGCGATACTTGAGCCTAAAGAGAGCTTCGCCTGGTTCGGATCGTGTCGTATCGAACTGAGCATGCCCGAAGGCGTCTTCGCCCAAATAGACACTCGAAAGTGTGTGCTTATGCAGCGCGTACCCTAGAGTCCAGGTTCCATTTAGCTGCTTCAACTGAACTTGCATACGCGGCTGTCCCTACCCTGCTCATTCGGGTGCCCCCACCCAGCGTCCATCGAGACATACAAAATATTGTATGTCTCGCCAATGCGGTTTGTTGTAAAATTCGAACGCAAAGTCGGCACTTCGGAGGCGCTTGGAAATCGCCGACAAATGGCGCCAGATGGAGCGGATTGCATACTCAGGCGTTTCAGAGTTCTCTAATGTGTCATCGGAGGTTCTGACGTGCCTGACGTCCCCAAAACAAGAGAGGGCCGCAAACTCGTATCCTCGGACCCGGAGTATGAGGTCGACGATTTCGTCCGCGAGTACGATATAAGTCAAGGCGAAGCCGCCACGATCATTAGGCGCTACGGTCCATCGCGCAGCAAGCTAGACGCCATTATGGCGCAACGTTTCCACGGTTGATCGATGACGGACCAGCGCCGGTCCACGTTCATCCCTCCCTGCATCCCGACGCTGGTTGACAAGCCGCCAGAAGGGGACCGTTGGACGCACGAAATCAAATATGACGGTTATCGGACGCAGATCCACCTTGCTGGCGGTCATGCTCGCGCCTTCACACGCAATGGCCACGATTGGTCGATGAAATACGCCGCTGTGCTTGCCGCATCGCGCGAGTTGATTGCCCGCGATGCGATCGTCGACGGCGAGATGGTCGTGCAGGATGATGCCGGTCGCTCCAGTTTCAAGAAGCTCGCCAGCGCGATCCGCTGGGAAGGCTCCGCCCTGGTGTTCTACGCCTTCGATCTCCTGGGCCTCGACGGCAATGATTTGCGCAAGCAGCGTTGCGAGGATCRGCGGCGGCTGCTGCATGATCTGCTCGGTGATCCGCGCCCCACTTGCCCGCTGCAGTTCAGCCAGGCGTTTGAAGGCTCGGGGGCCGAGTTCTTCACTGCGGCGGAAAAGTTGGACCTCGAAGGTATCGTCTCGAAGCGCAGGGCCAGCACCTACCGCGGCGGCCCATCGCAAGACTGGGTGAAGACTAAGATCTACATCGAAGGCGAATTCGTCGTGATTGGCTACGAGCGCAAGCGTGGTACCGCTCCGTCGCTGCTGCTTGCTGAGGAGACCGACTCCAGCCTGCGTTACGTCGGTCGCGCCATTCCCGCGATATCGGAAGGCCAGCGCGACGAGCTTTGGCAGGCGCTTGAGTTCCTTCACGCCGTTGCATTCGCCGCGCCGGTAGGCACAGGCAACAAGGCCGCAGTTCCGGTGCAGCCTATCCTGCATGTCATGGCCAAGCATTTGAAGGGCGAGGAGAAACTACGCCACGCGACCGTGGTGGCGGTAATGTTGCCGCAATAAGAAACTCAACCAAGTAGTGTGTAAATTAGAATCGAGCGGCAGATTCGTAAATAAATCTATACGTCGAATCCAAATAATATTCTATCATAGTAGGCAACAAGTTTCTTGAAATAAGATTTATATGGGTCTCTGAATGGATAATCTAAATTGTCGATGATGAATTTTTTTAGAACTGGCAAGTCAATGTCGACGACAGGTTGATGGCCAATGTAAATTGTTGCCTTTTCCACTCCTGCTAGTTCGATTATATCGGATGTTGTCTTTCCGGCGTAATTGTTATCATAGTGGGGTGCGTAGCTTCGTACCTTAAATCCGCGATCCTGTGCCTTTTGTGCTACCCGCAGGGCGGCTCCATATTCCGAATCGTGGAGTTTGTCCTTGGAATCTATCCCGGCCTCTTTGAGATACCTGAAAACAGGCAAGAAGCAGTTGTTCCGCTCGAAAGATGGGTAGGCAACTCGCAAAAGCGTTTTCGGATCGAATGCTGATTGGTCTTTCACAAAATCACGAAATACGTCGGCTACTGTCACGCCCTTGTATCCGTGGTCCGCCATCAATTGCTGGCCTTCGCTTTCGGCTTCTGCCTCCGCGTCCTTAAACCGTTGAGCAACTCCAACACCCACTACGAACTCAACGTCTTCCGTAGAATCGATGGCGTCGAAATCTAGCACGGCAAGCTTGGTCTCAGGGTCGGATGATTTGACCAAGTCGTACATTTGCTCCTTGCAGTACCTCAGAATCCTTGCCGGTATCTTGCGCTTACATGTCTCAATGGCATTGTATACCTCGCAAAAATCGTCCGTCGAAAGCACAGTGGCATTTAGGCTATTGCCGCCATTGCTGAATATCGTGCTTTGAATAGATGAGCCTTTGCCGCTAGCTCGTTTTACAAATATCAAGTTTCTACTGAATTTATCGAGGTTGTCGGGCCCAAGGCATGTGGCGATGGAGAACAGTATTTTCTGAATGTGCGGATCACTAACCGAGTATCCAATAAAGAAGACGGGGTGCTCGATAAAAAGGGTGATCAGTTTTGCCGCCAAATACGGGTTCTTGGCTTGGAAATCAGCATAATCTTCTGCCGTCAGTACGAGACTGCTTGGGCGGGAAGCGCAGCCGTGGATCTTGTATATTTCTGCGATGGCCTGTGGGTTAGAGAAAAGGAGTTCTTCCTGTCCGACATAGACCCGATACTCTGGAAACAATTCTTCTATAAGAAGGTCCCAGTTTGTGGTGATAATCCCATCCACGTTCAGATGGCGTAGTGTTGAAAGCTCTTTTTGAACCTGATCGTCGGCAATCCCATGCAGTGRTATTTGTCTCAGATATGAGGATATTTCAATTTTAAGGGCAGAAGAAACGACTTTCGTTTCATTCTTAAAGGTTTCCCGATTTTCGGAGTATTCATCGTTAGCCCACCAAAGATCGTGAAAATCCTTGGCAACCAACGAAGCCGCCATAGGAATGTCACCATTTGCACTGGCAAGATAGTAGTTAAAATCCTTTATCTTGGCGCAGAATCTAGCGAGCAGCCCGTCCCATTGCTCCAGCCCTAAGTAGCGTCGGGAAAAGCCTGAACCTACAAATAGGAATGGAGCTCCTCCATGGGATTTTAGAAGATCACTAACGTACTCTGTGATTTTAGACATCTTCCGCGCGGGTCCTGCATTCTGGGTCGAGCGATAAGCGAATAATTGAAGTCCTAAGTCAACTGAGTGATGAGAGCATTACCTGGCAACAGTGATCCAGCTCCTGGCATGCAAATGACGCCGCCCAATGTGTGGCACGGCTCCGCCCACCCTGATGAATGCAGGCGCGTCAATAGCCAAATCTGGCGATAGCCACGCCGACCTGACGGCGACAGTCTTTCTCCAAAGAGGAGATGACCCGTGGGCCTTGCAATTTGTGACATCGCTGCGGACATGCGCGCCAGCGATCTCCGAGGCGATACAACTTCACAGGACCCGCCAACTTTCGGTGACGAGCCCCTAGGGCGGTTAAGGCCTTTTTTTCACAGGGGCAAGTTGACTGAAGAGCCCGACTTTCGATCCATGATGATCACCTCGCGCACATCTTTCCCCTCTCCGCCACGGATCGTGTAGGTGAGGGGGACATCGACGATTTGAAAAGCCGAGAAGATCTGGCGCACCTCCGGGCGGTCGTTCAGTGAGAGCACGAAACGACCATCGATCTCGGCCAGATGTTTTGCCATGGCGGGAAAGTCCGAGCGCGCGAACACACGCTGACCATAGTCGGTTTCGTTCCCATAGTAAGGCGGATCGAGATAGAACAATGTACCTGTCCGATCGTACTTGGTGATGAATTCCCGCCAGTCCAGGTTCTCAATGATAACCCCGGAGAGCCTCTCGTGAACGTCCTCCAGCACGGATCCGAGACGGCTCACGTTGAACCGCGCTCCACCAGTCGTATCAACTCCGAAGCTGCGGCCTGCGACCTTGCCGCCGAAGGCGAGCCGCTGCAGGTACAGAAAGCGGGCGGCTCGCTCGAGGTCGGTCAGGGTTGAAGGATCGCACGCCAGGAGCCGCTCGAATTCGCGACGCGACGTAATCTGATATTTCAGCGTCTCCATGAATTGCGGATAGTGGCGTTGCAGAATCCGAAACAGCGTAGTGACGTCGCCGGAGCGATCGTTCACGACCTCGCAACGAGGGGCGAGTTTCCTGCGAAAGAACACGCCGCCCATGCCGACAAATGCTTCAGCATAGGTGCCATGCGGGATCTGCTCGATGATTGCGGCCAGTCGCTGAGCAAGCTGCTTCTTACCGCCGATATAACTCGCCGGCGGTGCCACCGGCATTACAGTGTGGAAAGGGAAGGTTTCCTGCATTGGAATCTCGCGGATTTCTGCCATTGTCCGCGCGCCTGCAAAGGCAGCGGGTGCGGCATTGATCCTTGGGTTGTGCTGGGCGGGATCATGTCATCGGCTCCGCCGTCCGGAAGCGCCAAACTTCCGGGCCGCCCGTTAGCTTAGGGCGTGCAAAAAGAACGCCGCCCATAGGGCGGCGTCTTGTCTTGCTGAAGATACGCAGTAGCGTTATTCGGCCGGCGTGAAGTCCAGATAGTAGGACTTGCCCAGTTCGAAGGCCTCGATCGCCGAAGGATTGGTGACCACCATTCGCACCTCGCCCGACGGTGTGTATTTCGACCAGGTCTTGTTAGCCGGATCGTCCCCGTAGAGCGCCATCAGGCGGATCTCGGAATTCACCTCGTCCGGTCCTGAAGTATGGAACGGAGTGATGGCAACAACCTTCATTTTTGCTCGGACCGTCATCGGTCTTCTCCTTGCTTGATTTCCCGGTACCGCCGGGCGCGGATTTTTCAACTTTCCTGTTTGGGTCTGAAGCGACGCACCAGGACATCGAAGGCAATGTCCGATATCCACATGGCACAGACGCCAATCAAAAATGCCGTCGCATGGGTGGCAGCTGGATCATCGGGCAGTGGCCAGTTGATCGACCGCAGGTAATAGACGGTCGGCATGGTCAGATATGCCGCCGCAATAGCGCCGCAGATGGGCGAGGCAAACATCTCGCGGAGCTTGTAATGCCGGTGCGATAGCGCCCGCAGGACGCCGCCGAAAAGGCCTGCCGCCAGCACCGAAGCCTTGATGCCGAGAAGGTCGAAGAAGTCCTGCATTTCAAGCTCCGAATGGCTTCTTAGCGATGAAGCGGCCGTAGAGTGACCAGACCGACCCAACGAGGATCAAGGCTGGCTCGGTATAATCCATTGGGGTGTTCGGCACGTCGTCAGTCCACAGCCGAACGATCAACGTCACAGCGCCAAGGAGCACGGCGAGAGAACCCTGTGCCACGCGAGACTGATAGGCGGGCTCGTTGTTGGTCGCGTGCCGTTCGCGCGCGGCCAGCTCGTCCCTGACGGTTTCCGCCACGACCTCGCGAACGGCCGGAACATCCTGCGGCTCGAGGGATATTTTTGGATTGCCCGCCACCTTGTCGAGCACCTTGCCGATGACCGTATCGAGCACCTTGCCGGCGATAAGGGGGCCAAGGAAATTCTGTTGCTGAGACATGGAAGCTTCCTTTCAGGAAAAGAGCCACGACAGGATGCGGGAAAGCCAACCGCGCGCGGGCTCGGACGAAGACGCGGTGGCGCGTGATGTGGACGGCGCAGAGGGAAGGGGCGTCGAGACAGGGGACTCGACAGGCGTTGCCGGCGTATCAGGCGACCATGGGGTGTCCTTGATCCGGCGCCATTTGGCAAAGGCTTCGGCCAGCTTCGTGTCGTAGCGGTTCTGGCGATAGCTCTTTCCGTTGTAGCCGAGCGCGAAACCGGCCCAGTCGTGCCGCCGCAGCTCGTCATCGAGCTTGTTGGCCAGGATGAAGTTGACCGCGGCTTCGAGCTGCAGTTCTTCATCGGCCATCATGGCGCGAACCATGTCCTGTACCGATACGAAGCCGGCCGCCTTGTGGTTTTCACCGAGAACCTGCGCCAGGCCCCATGACGCTGCTTTGAGTGCCGCCGTCTCGTCGATGTCAGCGGCTGCGCGCAGGCGGGGATAGCTGTCGCGCGGGTAAGGCATGGCGCCCCAATTCTTGTAGGCGAGACCTTCCTTGACCGCCCGGTCGCGCGAAACGCCGGCAAGGTTGCGATAAAAGACATGCGGCTCGAAGAGGATGATCGGCCGCCCCTGATCGTCAAATCCTCTGCCGCGCGTTTCGACGTCGAGGAAGGCATGCATCTCGTCTTCGCCGACACCCAGCCTGTGCCCGAGTTTTGGCAAGTCGATATCGTCGAGGCGCTTCGCAGCGCCGCGGAATGAGCGGTCCATGTCGTGTTCCTTTGGTTTGACGGCTGGTCTAAAGTTCGCGCCCGATGAGGAGCGGATGACACTGAAAAGCAGGGACGCGTTCGAGGAGATCGAACAGATGATCGAGGCGCTTCAACCCAAAGGGGACGAAGCCATGTCGCGCATGCGCAGGCTTGTGCTGCGCGCCACTTTGCATGTCGCGCCGAGCTTCGAACTGGCCGGCGCTATCTATGCCTTCGAGGTCGCGTTCGACGGCATGGCGGCTCTCGCTGAAGAACCGGCCGACAGCGACATCGAATTCAACCGCTCGCTCGCACGGCAGAAGCTACGAGAGTTGCGCGGCATCATCCGCCGCCGCGGTCCGGTGCTGCATTAGTTCATGTCGGTCGAACCGTAGCGGCGGGCAGGGACGCCCGCTCCCGCTGCGGTACCGGGCGCGCCGGCGCTGGAAGATTTCCCTGGCGACGGTTCCGGGGATGAGCCGCTTCCAGTCCCGCCGGTGGCATTCGAACCTTCCGCCTTGCGGCTGTCTTTTCCAGCACCACCCTGCGGCTGCTTCAATTCCAGGCTTGTGGTCGAACCCCCACTGCGGCTTGCCTTGTGGCGCACCGAGACAATCCGGTAGGTGGCATCGACACCAGGGCGTGCACCTGTCAGGTGAAACGCCGCCTCGGCCTGCGCCTCTGGAGCTATATCGATTTCAACAGAGCCCTCGCCACCCTCGCGCTCCGCCTCGCTTTTGCGCGCCTTGCCAATGCCCTTGGCCTGCTCCGCATCCTTGGCCGGCGACCGGATCACATTGACCGAATCGGGAAGCTCCCTGTCGAGTTCGAACTCGATTTCTTCAGATTTGAACTTCGCCTCGTCGCGGTCGAAATAGCTCACCTTTGCCTTAGTAAAGGTTCGGCGCCCGGTGAAGGGAGCGATGTCCCAGCTGATGACGTTGCGGCCGACGACACCCTGGACCGACGGCATCCCCGCCTCTTTGCCACGCGGCATCAGCACGGCCACATCGCCGCTCTTGCCAGCCCTGATCTTGAACGTGGCATTCAGCTCGCGTGCAATGCGCTGGCCAAGGTGCACGAAGCTTTCGCCATCGGCCGACCAATAATCGCGCTTGATGCCGGCGAGATCCTCGTCGATGACCAGGCCGCCAAGACCAGCATGCCGCGATGCCTGATCGAGAAAATCACCGAGCTCCGCATCGTCCTTGTGGAACGACTGCGGTTCCTTGGCCTTCCCGCGGCTGTCCATGCCCTTGGCGCTGACCTTCAACAATCGCCCGCCGCCCCGGCTGCCAGACGATCGAACGCTGTCTACCGTGCCGGAGAACACCTGCGCACCCTGGAGCAGAACGCGCAGTTTTGCTCCATCCTTGGGCAACAGCGCCATGCCGTCGGTGTCGTCGAAGGTGAGCGAACATGTGTCGGAAGCCGTGCCGTCCTTGTCCGTCACCTCGATGTCGATCAGAAACGGCCGCATGTTGGCGGTCGTATCGACGCCGTCTACGAAGACGGCCCATGAAACCATCCAGGGCATCGCATTCAACCGAACAGTGAGACGACGCGCCGGGACGTCGTGGAAGTATCGATCAGGTCGGGTAATTCCACCACGGTGCCCAGCGGCAGATATGTCCCCTTGGCCGCAAGGTTCTGGTTTCGGTCGAGGGTTTTTTCGACAAGCGAGCGGCCGCGGACGCCAAAGCGGCGCCAGAGCAATAGGTCGAGCGTGATGTTTTCGCCGCGAACGGTGATGGTTTCGGTCATGGTCAGCGCCCCGATCCAAACAATGACAACAGCCCGAAGATAATCTGCTGGCCCGATCCCGCATCGGGCTGAACGCGGGTCATGGTGATGGTATGCGCCACCGTGAAGCCGACCCCATTGCGTGCAAGATCGCGGTGGCGCTCGCTGATCTTGGTGATGGCAAACCAGCCCATGCGCTGGCCGTCGCCGCGATGCAGGGGAAACCTCGCGCCGGCGCGCCGCATGCCGTGCGCGATCTCGAGCTGGTCGAGGCCGCCGATCTTTGTCGGCAACAGCTGTCCGGAGAGCACGATTTCGTCTTCGCCTTCGCCACCGAATTCCTTGCCGGGAAAGGTCCCCATCAATGGCTTGGAAATGATGTCGGCGCCGGCGTCGCGCGAGACTTCGTCGACATTGAAGGGGCGCGTATCGATCGCGAGAGTACCGAGCATGTAGAGCATGGATCACCAGCCTTGAGGTCAGTTGGACGTGACGGCGGTCACATCCCCGGTGAATATTCGAGATCCGCCTGAACGCCCGAGACAGCGTCGCGCAGCTTCGCTCCGAATTCGCGGGCCAGTGCCTCGCCGTTGGAAGCTTCGTTCACCGTCATTGAAACGGAGACGTTGATGTTGGGGCGCGGCGGCGGATTGGTGATGGTCACCTGCGGGTTGCCGGAGATCGATACCGGCGGCGTGCCCAGGATCGAAACCTCTTTCGGGCTGCCATCCTGCGTTGGCGCTGGCTTCCCTGGTGCTATCGAGGGCGGGGAACTCGCTGAGCCGACGCGCATATGCTCGCGGAAATCGAACCCCGGCTCGGCAGCCTTTCCAAATAGGAAACCCTTCCAATCGATGGAGCCGAGAAGGCCCTGAAGTGCCTCTCTCGATTTTCGCTGGTTTGTTTCTTTTTCCTTGAAGGTATCACCCGGTGTATCGCCAAGTCCTTGCACCAAAGACGCCCAGGAGCCGATGAGACTAGAAAGGCCTAACGCTTTGAACCATCCGGTAGTCCCGCCAATTGGCGCTGTCGGCGTCGTTTTCGGTGCTGCTGTTCCACCTTGCCCGCCGCCTGGAAATCCGGTCATCCAACCGCCAACCTTGCCCATGCCCTTCAAGATGCCCCAGGCTGTCGATGCGCCGGTGAGGAACAGCATCGCCTTGGYCAGTTTCATGACCGACCCCGCAAAGATGCCGATACCGACAGCAGCCAGCATGAGCTTGAAGCCGTAGCCGCTCATCTCACCGAGAAACTGTGCGAGTGGATTGTCGCGCAGTGCGTCAGAGAATTCACGAACGGAAGCACCGTATTCGCGAAACCGCATGAAGATCCTGCCGAGATCGTCCGCCGCTTGTGCCCCGTCAGGAGCGCCCAGGAGCAGGTCGGAAATGTCGTTGACCATATCGCGGATGCCGCCCTCATAGCCCAGGCCTTGCGCGAACGCCTTGGCGGCGGTGCCCATCTGGTCGAAGATCGTCGCCCGCTCTCCCAGCGTCGCCATCACGTCGAGAATGCCGAACATGCCTTCATTGATCGAAGGCAACCACTTGTCGCCAAGCCCGATGCCGATCGCGGCGACGTTGTTTTTCAACCGTTCCAGCGTGTTTGCTGTGGTCTCGGCACGCCTGCGATACTCTTCGAAGGCCGAGCCGGCATATCTGGCGCTGTCGCCAGTCTCGCCGAGCAGCCGACGCAACTCGGTCGAGTTTTTGAACAGAGGCGCCAGCGCCCGCGCCTCGTCGCCGAACAGGGCGCCGGCGATGGACATCTGTTGCCACTCGGGCAGCTTCTTGATCCGATCGAGCACATCAAGTGTGGTTCCGACCGCGTTCTTTTGCATGCCCTTCGCGGTTTTGGTGGCATCGAGCCCAAGCTCCTTGAAGGCCAACCTCTGCGATTTCGTGGCGCGCGTGCCCATGGTCAGCGCCTTACTCATGTTGCGGAACGATGTTGCCGCCACTTCCGGCTCGAAGCCCGAGCCGATCATCGCCCCGCCGAAGGCCAGAGCCTGCTCGGCCGAGAAGCCTGCTGTTTCTGCAAACGCTGCAACACGGTTGGTATATTCGAGCAGATCGGGCGAGTTCGCGGCAGAGACGTTGCCGACGTGGTTGATCGCGTCGGCGAGGGCTACGGTTCCCTTTACGTCGCGGGCGAGCGCGGTCTTGATCTTGGCCAGGGCTTCTCCGGTCGCGTCGACAGGGGTTTCCCACGCCGTCGCAATCTTAGCCGTTGCCTCCGCGAAGCCCTTGAGCTCTTCGTTGGCGATGCCAGATTGACCGGCCGCGGCATAGATCTGGGCGAAACCATCGGCGGCGATCGGTATGTCTTTCGACAGCGCCAGGATGTCGCGACGCATGTTCTCGAACTGGCCGTCCGACGCGTCGATGACCTTCTTGACGTCTGCGAAGGCAGACTCGAAGCCCATCGCCGCACCGACAGTTCCGCGCATGCCTTCACGCACGCCGAAATAGGCCGCGCCATACATCGCCAACTGTCTGACGACACCGCCGAGCGGTGCCGCCATCATCGCCTGGCTCTGGCGAAAACCATCGCCGCCGGCCCTCAACTGGCGCATCACGCCTAAGATGCCACGGGCAGGCCGTGACACGCCGTCGACCAGGTCGACAACGAGCTTACTGGTGAGTGTGGACATTGAGGGCCTTCATGACGCGATAGACCGCATCCCTTTCCCTGATCGCATGGGAAAGGCTGTAACGGTCGACGATGTTCCGGGGCGTGCTGGTATAGTGGGAAATCAGGACGGCGAGGTCTCGCCATTCTCCGGACCGTCCTCCGATGCGTTTCCCAGGTGGGCCTTCGTCGCCAAGAGAATCCTCTTGAGGTCTCGGGCCTTGACGCGCTTGAAGGTCGCAAAGGCAACCCCAGCCATCGAGGCCAGAAGTGCGGCTGTCATTGCCTGGTTGCCCCCGCCAGCTTCTTCCGCGGCCATCTCGGCGGCGATCATGTCGCCGACTTCAGGCTCCCGGAAACGAAGAGTGGTCAGCTCTTCACCGTTGAAGCTGACCTTCGTCAGCAGCGTGACATCGATCGTATCCATCGGTCAGGCCCCCAGCGCGCGGCGGTCGTCGGCGAACAGGTCAACGCCGTTGCGGCGAAGCACCCGTTCCCAGAAGTCGATGTACCAGAGCTCGACACCGTCGAGATGGAATTCGTAATGGGTCACCTCCTTGAAGGCGTGCGTACAGCCGACGAAGTCTTCGGGGCTTGCCTCATCGGGTGTCCACTCGGCGATAGCGCCCTCGATGATCGCGCGGGCAGGGATAGCCTTGTTGGTTTTCTTGTCGCGAACCGACGCCGCAAAGGTCCACCGGTCCGAAACACCCATGCCGTCGAATATCTCCGGGTCGAAACCCTTGATCTCCATAGCGGGCTCCGGTGCTTCGATACGGGGCTGGACGAAGTCGGCGGCCATGACGCCGCCGCCCGGATTGTGGCTCGAGGTGACGAACTTGATGGCCGGGATCGTCAGCTTCGAGATTATGGTTGCCCGCGAGGTGCCGACGCGCTGGGCACGGCGGACGTCGACGGCAGTGAGGAGATAGAGGGCCTGCATGGACTTGTCCTTCTAAAGGTGCGGGAGAGGGGAGCCGGTCGCTTTTTKGCCGGATCAGGACGACGCGTTGAGACGCGCGATGATTTCTGAGACCAGCCCTTCGACTGCCGGCCGCCAGCGGCGGATCTCGTGGTTGGCGACCTTGAACGCCGGCGCCGGCTCGAGCCCGAGATTGACAGCGAGGTGGCCGAGGCGGATTTCTTCGGGGCTGTTCTTGCTGGCCCTGAAGTCGACGTTGTAGCCAAGGATGTCTTCGCTGGCCTTGTGGTCGCGGCACATGAACTTGATCGAATTCAGCCATGCCTCGGTCATGTCGGCGGTGATCTTGTTGCCGAGGAACTGCCGGGTGATCTGCATGATCTTGACGGTCAGATAGTCGGCGCCGCGCACCTGGTGGATTTGCTTCCACAGTTCGCCGGTCTCGGTGTTGTCGGTACCGATGAACACGAAGCCGCCGTCTGCGACCGAGCCGTCCACGCCGACTTCGCCTTCGACGACGATCGAGACTTCGCTCTCCAGCATCTGCTGGCCTTCGGTCGAACCGTCGAGCAGCGAGAACGGGATCTTGCGGGAGACACCCGCCAGCCCCTGGATCGGCTGGTTGGCGATCGGGTCGAATGGCTTGCCGCCGTGATCGTTGTCGTTGCGGATGAAACGACCGATGATCCGGGGGCCCATCGGCCGCGTCACCAGTGTCACCCCTTCATAGACCCGGGCGGCAACGCCGATGGGCATCAGGCGCTGCGAGTTCATGGTCTCGCGCGCATYGATCGCATTCGCCGCGGATGTGTCGTCGACATCGACGGCCGAGATGGCGAGCAGCCTTTCGCACGCCGGCCCCAGCGCCGCAACGACGGGGTTGACGGTGTTGAGGTCGACGCGCCACGACGTACGGCCCGCCCAAACCAGGCGAGGGGTTCCATTGACCGCCGAAGGAATGCTGCTGGCGCCACTCAGTACGTTGACGATCGCGGCCGACGTTGCCGCAACGTCTGCACCTTCAGCAACGCGGACGACGGTGATGTCGGCGCYGGCATTGAGACCGGAGAGCTGGGTGTTGATACCCTTGACCGCATCGGCCAGATATCCGGTACCGAGTGCTGCGAGCGCATCCGCATCGCTCGAGGAAAAGCGGACAGGTGTGTCCACCGGGAATTCCACGTTCGAAGCGCCTGCCGAGCTCTCGATCAGGAGAGCTTTGGAAAAGTCGGCGCCGATGACCGGTACAGGCTCGTCGCTGGGCCGCAAGAACGTCATGCCGAAAGTCGGTGCCGACATCGGGTCTCTCCTTTGAAAATGACCTTGCCGAAGGGCCGATCAGGCATAAAAAAAGCCCGCCGAAGCGGGCGGGCTTGGTTGGTGAGACTGGTCTAAGTGTTCGGCGGCCAGCCGGTATTGATGTCGATGGCGGCCACCTCGGCTGCAGTCGTCGCGGCCTCGATCGCACGCTTGATCGCGAAAGCAGCGAAGATGTGTGCCTTCTTGTGCGCCATCGCTGCTTGACCGAGCGCAAAAACGGTCTGCGCGTCCATGGGTGTCATGCTGTTGTCAGCGGCGATCCATTGGAAGTCCGCATCACCGCCATGCCAGCGTAGATTGCCGGGCTGCGCGCCACCCACCATCGCGGCTAGCGCTGCAGTCGATGAGCCAGCGAGGTTTTCACGATCTTCCGGTCGCGACTGATAGAGGATGGGCGGTGTGCCGAACGTGAAGCCCGCAGATATGCGCGCTTCCTTATCGGCTTCGACTAAGCTGACCTTTTCCGCCTTGGTCTCATCAAGGGGCTTGAAATAGGGCGTGATGGTGTCGCCTGCCGCCACCTGCGCCATCAGCCGCGCGTAGTCTGAGTTGTCCGGATTAGGAGGGACGACCCACCCATCAAGGCGGCGTATGGCCCCATCCGACATGTATTGGCCGAGAACTGCCATTATAGCCTCGCGTTAAGATGGACGTTTCGGTCGGATACTCCGTAGTACCCGGTGGCGCCTGAAATCATGTAGACGCGCGCGGACTTCGGAGAAGATGTGCCATCCACCCCGAAGGTGGATGCATTGCTAGACGAACCGCCGCCTGCATCCAGGTTCGATGGGAGGGCTCGCATCACCACCGGGAAAGTAAGTGTCTCGCCGTGATAGGCACCCGCCGCGTATGCGGAACTCACTAAGTAGATGACATGCGTCTGAAAGTATCGCTGACACCGAATGAGCTCTCGCTCAAAGTCCGGCTTTACGTATCTCGGGAATACCCCCAAACTGAAGATATCCGCATACGCGCCGACATCGAACAGTTCAAAGATGTTGCTAGAGCCCATCCCATTACTGGTTGAGGCTGTACCCATGAAGTTGCCAGCCTGCCATGCATTGGCAGTTGTCTGGTAGGTGCTCCCGACCGCCAAGGCGATGCGGACATTGATGCCGACGCCTGTATTTGTGAGCCAAACGCCGGACGTGTCGCCGGGAAAGATCAAAGTCTGTTCGGTGTCGGTGTTGGCCTGTCCGACGCCTACCGTAAACTCGCGGACATAGCAGCGGTTCGCTGCGCTGTTCATCGCTGAGACTGCATAGGTTCCCGCAGGCCCTTTGAAGCCGAAGCGCATAAGGAGAGGCTTTGCAGCCGCTGTGCCCCATTTCAAGTGGGCGACCTTGGTACCCTCGATGGCGTGGCGGAAGCAAAGGAACTCACCGGCGGAAATAGTGGCGTCAGCCACGCCGATTGAAATCCTCGCACGGTCGAGCGAGCCGTACGGTGTCGTAGACTGGACCCTTTGCGCGGAAGTCACGCCGGGGGACGAGGTGCGCAACACAGCCCACTCGTCCGCGACATAGTAGCTATCGACACCAGAAGCCACATTGCCGTTCTGCTGGCTGTGCTGGAAGGCTCCGTTGACGATGAGGTTGCCACCGAGCGCCACCATGTCGAGGCCGGCAACATCGGCAACGTTGATAGCGAGTGCCGCCTTGAGCGCAAGCGCAGATATCGAGCCCGCTAGGCCGGCGACCGAGACGACCTTGAGGCCCGCTTCGATGGCCTCCGATAGCCCCTCGATATCGTCAGTCGTGTGTTGATGGTTGCCGATCGCAGCAGCGGCCGACATGACTGACCATTGGTCCGGCCCCTTGACCAGGACATAGCCTGCGGGCGCCGCGTCGGCGCCGACGACGTCCGATAATTCACCGATCCGGAAAGTCTTATCGGCCGCCATCTTATTGGCGAGGGCTTCGACCAGGCCAACAATGCCGCTGATTCCGTGGTCGTGACCGCTATTCGACTTCAGGGCGATAGCATCAGCATGGGTCTTCAGGATCCCGTCGATCTGATGGCAGGCGGCTATGAAAAGGTCGATTGCGTCATCGACATTCTCCTCCGGCACCGCATCGCGGCTCGGGGTCGAGAGCAAGTAGTGTTCGGTTGCCATGTCTGTAGCCCTACCTGATGGACGCGCCGAGCTCGCCGACGACCAGACGTGCATCGGGGCCGCCGTTGCCGGTAATGCGCAGTCGTCCCTGAACTGCCGTGATTATCGTTGCCTGGTGTTGCCGCTCGACCCAGAGCGGGAACGTCAGCTGCTCGGTGGCGACCAACGGCAAGGCCTGCCAGGTGCCATCCGCCTTGTCGTACTCGATCGTCACTGTGGCGCCGCCGGGCAGGAACGTCTTAAAGTAGGCGGTCAAGGTGACGTTGTTGCCAAACTTGAACGCCTCGGTGATGTACGTGGCGGTGGTTGCGATCTTGCCGGCGAGCAGCTCGACGGGCGCGAACAGGATCGGCGACAGCTTCTCGGTCCCGGTGAGGATCGCCTTGAGCTGCACGGTCTCGGTGATGAACTCGTTGAGCTGCAACACCTGGAACGGCAACAGCCGCCAGACAGTGCCATTGGTGCGATGGATCTCGAACACCACCGAGCAGGCCGCCGAGGGCAGCTCCACGGCGGCGCGCACCTGCAGGTCGCTGCACTGGACGAGGTTGAACGAGCCGAGCTCGACCGTCTTGGATGTCACAGGGTACCTTGCGGCAACCAGGCGGAAAGCTAGCGCCTCGCCCTGATGCGCTGTCCAGCTCCGCCCGTTGACGCCATCCGAACGCGGGCCGATGGGGTACGGATGCACGGTCACCTTGCGCTGCAAGACGGGATCAAAGCCGCCCAATGCCGCGATGGAAATCGAGTGCGCCGAATCGTCGGTCTTGATGACCGCAGCGTGGTCACGGTCCGCCGGCGTGGTCACCGGCAGGGGATACCTGGCCGACTTCCAGCCAATCGCTGCGCCGGCCATGGGCACGAAGCCCTCGCCTATGACGTTGACCGTCGGGATGCCGTTCTCGACCGTGACCTGGTGAACAAGAATATTGTTCGCCAGGTTGCCAAGCGCGCAGAGGTGGAAGTCCACGCCGATCAGCTGGCGCATCTCGGGCAGCATGAAGTTCTGCGCTTGGGGATCGCCGCCCCTGTCATTGAACCTGATGCCGCCGCTAGGTGGTGCCGGCGGGCGGGCCTGCCAGCGCTCAATGGTGGTGGTTCGGCGCATGACATCAACTTCGATGGTGCCTTGCCCGGTAAACATGGCCTCGGCCGAACTACCGCCACGGCCGATGGCGCGCACTGTCTTAGTGCCGGCGGTGATGTTGGCAGGGATAGTGAAGGTGCCTGCGATCTCGCCATTGGCATCTCCAGTCTGGACGCCTGCCGGCTTCACGTTGACCGAGTCGAACGTCAGCACGTCGAGGATCTCGCCGCTGCCGAAGCCAGCAATCCTGAAATTGACCAGGATCGAGCGCAGGAACTCAGCTTGCTCGTTACGCTGGTCAACAAGGCGATCCTGCGCATTGACCGTCTGCAGTGGCCCCGTGCCACGCTGCACGCCGCGCTGGAACTCCAACGTCTCAGGCGACAGCCAGTCGGTGCGAGAGACCGTCCAGAAGTCCGACGCCGGCGTGAGCTTGAGAGCACCAGGCAGGGGCACGAAGTTGGCGTAGGGATTGATCTTGACGCAACCCGTCTTCAGCGACTGGTCGACGATGGTCTCTTCGACATAGTCCAGCGTTACCGCATCGGTAAGCGTCGTTTGGAAGAACGTCGTCTCGATGGGGAGCTGCATAAACCCGTCGCCGACCGCGGCATTCTGCGGAGCGCCTGCGTCTCGCATGCTGTCGTCGATCATGGGGTCGACGAACATGTTCTTCTTGGCATTTGGATCGCGGGCGTTGATGCCGGTCTTCAAGCGCTCCTGCTGGATGAGGCGGTCGTGGTCGCTGATCGTATTGAAGAACCGCCACATGTCGGCATAGGTCGGGGCGCGAACGCCGTCATTCTTGACTGCCGGCTGGGTCATCCAGTCGTTGTAGATCTGACAAAGTGGCAGCACGTCTGCCGGCGGAACCGGCTGCATCGGATTTGCGCGTGCCGAAACGCCCTTCACATACGCAATGCTGCCGTCCTGGCGAAGGCAAAGCATGTCGGTACGAGGGAGCTTGTAGGTGTGGGCGACAATGATGTCGCCGCCGGTGGCACCGCCTGAGACCGTGATCGAACGGTCGGTGAAACTGTCCGCCGTCACTTCGGTTCGGTACCGATACTTGACCGAGTAGGTGCTGCCGCCAGACGGCTCCGGCCCAACGGGCGCCCAATCGACACCGTCGCCAGTTTTGACCCAGCTCGTGTCCTTGGCGTAGGTCACGCCAAGCTGCTTGACCTCGACGATCTCCACGACGCTGGTGTCCGGCAGGCCGTCAATGCCGTGCGCAGTCGCGCCGCGCGTGACGTTGATGGTGCGTTCCTTGGTCAGCAAGATCTTGCTGATGGAGTCGATCGGGAAATTCGCGACCTGGAACGTGACGCTGGCGCCGCCCGTGTAGATGTGGGTTTCGCCAGGAACTGCGCCGACGTCCCAAACCTCCGGCTCGGCATGACGTAGAGCTGCAAAACGGGTGACCTTGAAGCCCATGATGTTGGCTTCGCCCTGCTCTACCGAAAAGACCTGGTTGCCGGCATCGGCGCCAAGGGCGGTCACGCGGCACCCGGACACGATGTAGTGGCCGTGCGGGCGGTCGTAGGCCGCCAGAGCCTGTGCCATGCCCGAAAGCTGCGGCGGAGGCGTCTGGTCGAGGATCGTGCCGTCCTGGAGGAGATAGACCTGGTGGAACTCACCCAGCCCGCCATCGCCGGCATGTGCCCATGCGATCGTAGCAACTTCGCGAGCGGCTCCGTCTTCGCCTTCGGCAAGAGAGCCTGGAACTTGGCCCTCCAGACTCTCATCGTCATCGGCCGTGATCCAGTTGCGGGTCAGGCGCACGCCAACCTCAACGCGGCCGACCATGGGAATGCCCGAGAGCACCTTCTCAACAACCGGGAACGTGTCGCCGGCCACATAGATCAGGCCGGCGGTCAGCGTGACGGTTCCTGCAGTCTGGTCGACCACAGCGGAGGCTGCCTCGACCCGATCGCCATCGTTGGCAATGAGGCGCCCGAGACGGTCGTGCCGGCCTCGGATGATGTCTTGCAGGTCGTTGAGTTCGGCGCCCTGGATCAGCGGCCGCCGGCCGTAGAAGACGACAGACTGCTGCTCGGACTTACCCTTGGCGCGGGCAAAGGCGTTCGGCAGCCCGCTCTCGTGTTCGAACATCAGAACCTCACAAGGAATTTGACCCGCTCACGCACGGTGCGGCGGAGCGGAATGGAAACAGGGCGCTCGGCTATTGCCTGGCCACCCACGAGTTCGTCGGCCTGAAGCCACTTCTTGCCCGGCTTGATGCCAGGCGCTGGTGCGGCGTTGATTACGAGCGAAACGGAAGCAGCGGTGACGCCGTCGGCGTCATCGAACTGCGTCATTGCTTCGATGTAGACGCGACCGCCGGAGGGCGATGGGTCGTAGCTGTTGCCGCCATGAAGGTAGGCACCCTCGGCCTTCACGTTGACTGGCCGCACGGCACGGCAGCGCCGATAGCCAATGACCACGCCGGCGGCATCGCGGAGGCAGAGATAGACAACCCTGCCGGCAAACCAGCCAGCCATCAGAGCGCGGCGCTGGACCTCGGGCGAAGCAGCCCATGGGAAGGTCGCACCGACCCATGGATAGGTCATCGCGATCCAGTGTAGAGCACCCGCCTCGCCGACCGGATCCAACCAGTTGCCGATGGCCTCACCTTCAGCCTGGGTCAGCAGATGGTCGAATTCAACTTCGCGTCCGAATGACCAAATCGCGCCTTCCGGGAAAAGCCGGGTGCCGGCGGTCACCTTCACGCCGCTCTCGAAATCGAGCATCGATCCGTCAAGCCGAGAGTGATCCCCCTCGAGGGGGCCGACGTCATAGAGGTGGACGCCGCGCCGGAACTTGGAACGCAATGGCACCGACAGCGTGACGATGCCTTCGATCCGCTCGAGATCCGGAGTGTCGTTGGTCGGAAGGGCTGGAAACCGCAGCTGGAAGGAGTTCCAGAAGCGGCGCTCCGTGGAAGCCTCTTCCAAGGCGGCGGTGTAGCCCAGCCAGCCCAGGCCCATTTCGATCGCCCGCGGCGTGCCACGAACCCGTTGCCAATCGATGCCGGCGTCGAGCAGCTGGTAGAGGTTGGGCAGGTACGGCGTGAGCTCGCCGAGGCCGTACTCTTCAACCAGCCACGGCAGGAATGAAGGAGGCCTCGTCAGCAGCTTGGCGCGGCGAATGCTATCGATAGCCGAGATCAGCTCGGGCTTCGGCGCGGTGGATTCGGATATGCAACGCTCAAACTTTGTCGCATTCCCAGGCAAGAGGACGGGGAACATCAGTAGTCCCGCCCACGATAGTTGATGGAAACCGCTCCGATGGCGATTGCCTGACGGAAATTCGCGACAACGGTTCCGGCAGGGAGCACCAGCTCGATGCGCTGCACGCCTGGCCGCATCATTGCCGAGGTGAGCCAGGCGGTGGTCAGGTCGCGGCCCAGAGACATAGTACGGCTCCAAGCGTCGCGCAGGGCGGGCTCTATCTGCCCCACCACGTCGGCGCTGGCCTCCGGCAGCAGCCAGACGTCGGCCGAGACGTTTGCGATGATCTGCGCGGCCGCCTGGACCGCAATAACGTCGTTGACCATTCTCTTCGCCGGGTCGTCGAGTGCGGCCTGCACTTTTGCAACCAGGGCCGGGTCAGCAACGCCACTATTGTCGACCGAAAACACGGCGACGTTGATGGTTGGATTACGTCCGACGGTGTAGATCGCGACATCCTTGATCCGAAGGTCAGCCCTCATCGCGATCGCTTTGTATCGTGGCTCGGTACCGCCTGTTGAGCGCCCCTGAATTTCAAGAACTACGCGTAGCCGCAGCCTGTCGTCCGTTTCGCCCGGCATGCGGACCACGTCATAAAAGGCGGCCAGGTAGTCGAGGTCGCTGTCTATGGCGAACGGCAGGATGTTCGCCCGCGCAACGTCATTTGCTCGCGCGCGCAGCAGAGTCTCGCGATAGGAGTTTTCTTCCAGTTCAATTTTGACCGGATCGGTTTCGAGGTTACCGACGTCATAGTCGACACCGGCGCTTTCAAAACGCCCCTTGATGTCGGCAACGCGCCCGGTGAGGATCGTCTCAAAGTCCAGCTCTTCAATAACCTGCGGTTTTGGCAATTCGGTCATGCCGTCACCACGAAGTTATCCTGTGCCAAACGAAGCGAAAAAGTAACGACGCGTTCGACGCTAAGATCGCCGTGATGCCCTCGCGGCCGATAGTCGGCTTCAATGACAAAGCCTGCACTGCCCAACCTGATCTGGTCTGCGGAACCGCGGACATGGATCTTCCGGACGGCAAAGCGTGGCTCCCACAGGTCGATCGCTGTGGCGATCAAGGTCTGGAACACCACGAACAATGACGGCGTCATCAGGCGGCCAAGCAATTCCGCGATCCCGGCACCAAATTCACGCCGCATCACGCGCTCGCCGATCCTGGTCGTCAGAGCCACTTCGACGCCCTGATAGGCGGACGCAAGATTGTCGATCACGTGGCCTGTGCGTCGATCGATGCCAACCATCAGGCGTCGTTTTCCTGCTTGGCTGGCTTGCTCTTGGTCGCGGGCGCAATGCGGCCGTGATCAAGGTCGAAGCGGGCTTCGTCCTCGGTCAATGTGATCTTGCGGTCCCCGGCCACACGCATGCCATTGACCCATTCAATTCCGTCGAGGACGAGAAATAAGCTTTTCGGCATGCTGCTCTCCATGATCAGGCAGGCGCATCGGTTTTGCTGCCGCCGCGTTCGACACCGCCATGGACATGGCTGTCGTCGATGGCCGTGCCGTTGTGACGGACATAGCCACCCTCAAAATCTCCATTGCCCCTGACAAGCAGATCGCCATCAATGGTCAGTCGACCGGCTTTCACGGACGCGGTCAGACCGAAGGCTTTGAAGATGTTCATTGCCAGATCCTCGGAAGGCTGGGGGTTTTGCCCCGAAAATCCGGCTCGAAAAACCACGCCCTGGCGAGCGTCACCACTCGGGTTCATAACGCCGACGATCTGGCCCTTGGTCAGCGGGAACCAGGTGCTGGTGCCTCCGCCAGATTCCGGATGCGGATACCAGGGCGAAAGGAACGGACCGTTCGGGCCGTCGCCCAAGTTGAGGCGATAGCCCTTCTTGGGGTCAATTATTTCAACTGGACCAACCTTCATTGAATTGCCGAAGGCTGTCTTCAGCATCTCAATGTCGGCCTTCATACCGACCAGGATGTCAAACATTGGCGTCGACCGAGACGTCTAGGCGACCGTCGGCTGAGATAGTTACGCTGCTGAGGTCTTCGGGCCCGAGTGGAGCAAGGCCGAGTGCTGTTACTTCGTCACCCGTGAGGCCAAGCCGACGCTGCAGTGTCTGCCAGTCCGCATTGGTGCCCGTCAGCTGTGCGCGGATGAATGCCGCTTGCGTCCGCATGTCTTGGTCATCAGAGGCCTCGACCGCCGCCAGAAACAGCGCGAACGGAGTATCGGCGGCAAGGGGTTCGCCCTTTACCGGATCTTCGATCAACTCGGCGATGACCTTGATCTGCTGGCCGGCCAGGCGCTGCCCATCCACCACGTTACCCGCCCGTGCGCGCTCGACCTTTACGATCCGGCTGACGAACCCGCGATACAACTCTGCCCAGGCGCTATCAGGATCGGTGAGTATATCCGCTATCTGCCGTGCCAGCAGGTCGAGCAAGAACTCCAGCGCCCTGTCGGTTGCGGGCACGCCGACACCGACGATAAGGCTCACGCCAGCGGCGTTGGTTTCGGTCATGGCCGCGGTAACGCCCATCTCGAACAGGATCTCGGTTTGCCCGTTTTCCTTCATCGACCGGATGTCGATGTCAGTTGCCTGAGCAGCATCCGTGTAGACAGCCAGAAATGGCTTGTCCTCGCTGGTCCGGATTGTGCCGTCACCTGCGATGTCGAGCACGCCGATCTTGCTGTCGTGTACGTTGTCGCCGACGAGCGTCCGGCCCTTGAGCGCCTCGACGAGCACGGTGCGGGTCGCGATACGGACAAGGCTCATGCTTCGCTCAATTCGACAATGTGCCTGGTATGGTTCCGGTCATCGATGTGCACGACCTCGAACCATGGCTGTCCCAACCGGTTCAAGGCACGTACCTTGTCCTTTGGCCGCAACACGATCCCGGGATTGGCGACAGGGTCGATGTGAAGCTGAGACTTTCCCGCCGCGAGGCGCGTGCGCCAACTCTGGGAGAAGCCACCCGCCATATTGGTCGCGCCCTTGGCGCCGGTCCGCAGCGGCGCCTCGATCTCAACGCTGGGCCGGCTGGCATCCGGGCGGCCGTCCGGGCCGAGGAACGACAAAAGGACTCGTTCGGCAAAGCGCTGGTCGACCTGGGCAAGGACGCGGTCGCGCACTGCATGGAAACGTGCCGGGGGCATGTATATCAGCCCGTGGCGCTAGCCAGCTCGGCCTCGGTCTGGGCGAGCACAGCTTCGGCAGCAGGCTTGTCAGCCATGTCAGCGGAGGCGAGCGCGGTCTTGGCCGCGTCGACCTTTTGCTGTGCCGCCTCGATTGCCTTGTTGGCAACGTCGTCGGACTTGTCCTTGCCCTTCTTCTTTTCGAGCTGGGCTTCGTAGGCAAAGCGGTCGTTGATCAGCGACTGGCCGTAGGCCGACGGCACCTCGAACGGTTCATGCGCGTTCAGAGGCTTGTCCTCTTTGACGCCGAGAACCGCGGCAGGAATGATGCCGCCATGGCGGAATGCGATGCAGATTTTTTTGGACATTTTGCGTCTCCTTCATCTCGGGGGAACGCGGCGTTCGCGCTCGCCGGAAACGAAGCGGGGCCGTCAGCCGGCCCCGTCTTCTTTTGCAACTGCCGCGCCGCGCAGCCGGCCACCGATCAGGTAAGCGTCAGCTTGCGCAGCGTCTTGGGCTTGGTGCAGAGATTGATCGGGTTCGTCTGTACCTCGATCTCGCGGCCTTTGCCGTTGGGCTTCTTGTACTGCCGCATGTAGAAGGGCAGGCCGATCGTGTTGACGGTCTCTTCGTAGTCTGCCGGAGCGAACCTGGTGATGAAGAGATCCGGCACGCCCTTGACGATGACGCGGGCCTCGTTCGCTGCGATGTAGGGCGCCCCGAGATCCGTGGTAGCCTTTGCCCCGGTCTTGTAGCGCTCCCAGGTTGCCCCACCGAACTGGAAGATATCGGGCACATCCTGCCGCAAGATCGCTGCGCCGTCATGATAAAGGAACGTATCCTGGATCGACTTGTGCAGCCACATGTCACGGTGGAAGTCGCGACCCGTAAAGACGTGGAGACCGCTGTAGGGTTCATCCAGGTCGTCCTCGATCGAATAGACCACATCCTGCCAGATCTTGCCGACCTTGGTAGTTTCGACGTCGAGTTCGAATGACACCGGTGCCGGCACGGCAATGCCGAACCGGTTGTAAAGATCGTGCAGCACCTTACCGCTCTTCGAGGTGACGATGCCCTTGATGCCGCCGACACGCTGATGCTCGATCGTCATCGTCAAGTCCTGCGCGTGCCTCTTGCCCTTCCGCTCGACACGATCCTGGATCGTCTCGAGCTGGTTCTCGGTGCCGAAGGCGCGGACGTTCTGGACCTCGTCGGCATTGACCGAGTCGTCGCGCTGGAAGTGGTCGATATCGAAGGGAATGAGCGAACGATCGTCGTCGCCCGTGGTTTCGCCGGGGCCGCCGCGTTTGCTGGGCTCGACCAGGCTTAGCTTGCCGTTGCGTTCTTCGATCGAGATGCGCGTCGTGGTGACGCCGTCCTCTTCGAAGATGCCTAGGGCCGAAACCTGACCTGGGCGATACGGCTCGCTGTTGATCGAGGCCGTCAGAGATTCAATGGTGAAGCCATCACCATCCCAAATGTCTACCATTCCGGACATGGAAGTCCCCCTTATCGTGCGATGATGGTGGCCGCGGCAAGCTGGGTCAGCTTGGCGGTCCGCTTGGTGGCGTCGTTGACGGATGCGTCGAATACCAGCATCGGCGTCTTCACCTCGGCGACGCGCCTGATGATCACGGCCTCAACGTCAGCCGAAGTGGCATCGACGCCGTAAGCCAGGACTGCGCTGGCAGTCTCGGCGCCTTCCTTGCCGACGACTAGGGCATTGGGTGAGCCGACATACTTCTTCGATGCCGTGATCTGTCCCAGCACCAAGCCGGGGTCGAGCACACCGGCACCAGATGCGATGGTTACGACCTCGCGCGAGATCTTGCCGTTGCCTTCCGAGAGCACAAAGGCCAGCGCGCGCAGCCCTTCAACCTTTTTGTCGAGCATGGCTCAACCCTCCTGGGTCTGCTTGCGACGGGCAGCGTAAATGCCGCCGGTGTCGATGGTGGCCTTCTTGCTGCCCGGCTTGTCGCCGGACGGACGGGCATGCGGTGCCGCCGCTAGGCGCCCAGCCTCGTAGCCAGCCGCCTCCGAGCCCTTGGCAACGGATGCGGCGACATTGGCCGATACGAATGCGGCAACCTCATCGTCGGACATGCCCGGCGACTTGGTCGCCAGTTCCAGCGCAGCGCTCATGCGTCCGGCATCGCCTTTGACGCCCTCGGCGCCGAGCGCCGCCGACAGACGGTCGGATGCCGCCTTGGCGCCTTCTGCGCGACCGGTCTCGGTCGCGGCTTTCACCGCGGCGTCGTGTTCGGCCTGTGAAATGCCGGCATTCTTACTGTCGCCGCCGGCGGGCTTTTGGTCTCCAGACATTTTCACGTCCTCGGGTTGGGGCGCCGCGGCGCCGGTTTCGCCCGTGTTCGGGCAATCTTCGGCCGCGCTCGCGAGGACTGCCTCGCGAACCACAGCCAGCATGGTTCTGGCCATTTCAGTGTCTCCGGTTCACTTCCTTGATGAAGGCGGCAAAGGCCTCCTGCGGATCGGCGACCGCGTCTACGAGACCAAGCTCGAGGGCCTCGTTGGCATCATAGGACTGCGCCTCGGTCTTCAGCGCCGCAGCCTTCGTCATGCGGGCACCACGGCCCTGTCCGACGACGGCGGCAAACCTGTCGCGCATCGTCTCGACTTGTGTTTGCCAGCGGCCACGAAGTTCAGCTGGCAGAGGCAGGAAGGGGCTACCTTCGACCTTGTGCTTGCCGGCATGAATGAACGTCACCTTGATGCCGTCCTGCTCGAGGTTGCCGCTGAAATCGGCATGCATCATCACAACGCCAATGGAGCCGGTGCCGCCAAATTCCGGCATCACGATCTGGCGCGCCTGGCTGGCGAGCAGATACCCCGCGGAATAGGCATAGTCGGTCAGAATCGAGATGGTCGGCTTTGCCTTCGACAGGGCGCGCATGGCCGACGCCGCCTCGAAACCGCCATTCACCATTCCACCAAACGAGTCGACCTCGAACACCACGCCCTTGACGTCGTCACGGTGCGCGCGTGCGATCTGCGTCTGCAGGCCCTGGTACGATGTTTCACCGGACGAGCTTCCGATCCAAGCGCCCTTTTGCACCAAGGTGCCCTCGATCGGTATGACTGCTACGCCTTCGATCATGTCGAACGGAGCAACGCCGGCACGATCATAAGCGCGCCCAAGGCGATCGCCGACGATACCGGCGGACGGGCGCCCATTGGCAAAGGCCGTATGCTCGACCGATCCCTCGCCATTGACGACGGTGATAGGGAAACCGGTAAGGCGTGGGCCCAACATGCGCACGACCGTTTCCGCTTTGCGCGGGTGGTAAAAGTGCGGCTGTTCGAATAGCACGCTGCAGATGCGATCAAAGGACATCGGTTTTACCTTACGAAGCGCATGGTTTTGGCAAAGCGTCGACGCTCGCCGGAAGCCATGAGGCACTGGCCTTCGTAGTGCGAGACCAGCTCACGGAGCATGGTCACGTTCGCGCCGCCGTAGCGCATTTCGTCCTCGCCGAACCGGGCAACGGTGATCGTGCCGCCGGTGGCGACCGTAATCATCGCCGATCGCAAGGCCTTGGCGATGTCGCAGGGCTTGCTGTCGTCGACCTGCTGGCCATTGATGTCGATCATGGCCATTAGGCTTTCTCCAGCTTCTTGTTGCTAGGTTTTTCCTCGTCATCCGGCTCGGGTTTTCCGCCGCCCGTCGCACGTACGAAGGGCGAAGGCATGCCGGCCGAGAGGTATCTCTTGTGCTCGCGTTCCCGCTGCTCGAACACCTCGTCGGGGTCCTTGCCATTTTCGGCGCATTCGTCCGCGAGCGTGCTGGTGCCGTTCTGAAGACGCTCGGTCGAGGCCTTGGCGCTTTTCAGATCATCCGCCGTCGGCTTCGCCGGCCCTTGCCAAAGGGCCCAGCAGAACGCTTCGCGGTGAGCGCGGAACACCTCGTATCCACCCTTCACCTGGATGCGGCCCTCTCCGACCTCCTCGTCGAACCAGCTCTCGTACGCTGCCTGCATGATCGGAGCCGCCACGCGTTCGCGTCGGCGTACGGCGACAGGGTAGATGGACGCGGTTTCCATCCGCACCGACGAATAGGTGGCATTCTCGTAGTTCAGTGTGAAACCGCCCATCGAGATGCCGATGGCGCGCGCCATTTCGCGAGACAGTTCACGGTTCACTGGCACAAAGTCTGGGCCGGGTGTCCGCGACGTGAGCATCTCGAGCTTCTCGCCGGGCGCGAGATGCGAAACCCGAGGATCACCGCTAATGGCGATCTCGCCTTCCGCGGCGCGCTCAAGCGAGCCAAGCAGGTAGCCCCGGAATTCGCTTTTGAAATCCTTGTCTTCGATGGACTCCAGGGCCTCGAATGCCTCCGCTGAAGGCATGGAGCTAGTCAGCGCGAACGCATACATCGTCTGCAGGATGCCGACCTGAATGGTGGTGTCGACGAGGATCTCTCGTTGGATTTCTCGCCGAAAGGCAGAAGCCAGGCGGCTTATCCCGCGCACATCCCCCGCGTCCATCGGGTCGAACGCATGAATGACGGCCTGCCTGCCATGCCGATCATAGGCTGCATGGTCGCGATGAACGACTATGCCGCTCTCTTTCTCACGCAGGCGGTAATATTCGGGGCGCCCATTGGCATCGTGAAACACGCCCTGGAAGAGGCCTTCTATCTCGTTGGTGTCCTGCACCAGCTTGGTCGGATTGACCATGCAAAGCTTGGTGCCGGTGCGGATGCCATATCGTCTGCGCTCTGCGCGGCTCATGTAGCTGACCAGCGCCAGAGATTCGCCATAGGCCATGTCCCAGCGCAGGGAGATGTCGACGGACTGTGGAAGCGTGAACTTGCCACGTAGGTCGCACTCGCGCGGGTTCCACGAGTACCGCTTCCAGCGTTGTTTGATCTTGCGCGTCAGGGCGGTGATTTCGGCGTCCGAATAGCCGAGATGGGCAATGTCGGGTTGCGGGTTGAGCACCAGCTCGACGCCGACAGTATCAACGACCACTTGGTCGGCGGCTCCGCGCAGCTGCCCGGAATTCTGGATCAGGTCGAGAGCCAGGCCTGCAGTTCTCCGCCACACGGCACGAACCTCATCCCGGTGATCGCGCAGGATGGCCGGCCTGGTCGACAGCACTCGAGACCGAGTGTCCCTGAGATACCCGGCGCTTGGGGCAGGACGCGCGACATCCTGGACAGGACGCGACGTGGATCGCGCCTGCACCCTGATGCGCGGCTTTTTGGTCATTTCCTGTTCTTCCATTTTTCGCGGCGGGCGCGGCTTCGCGCCTCGTCGTCGTTGGCTGTCTTCGCCTGTTCCGCCACGGTCTTCTCGGCAGAGGGGGTAGGACGTGCGCGGTCGAGCAGATCCGGTTGTTGCTGGGGCGTGAGGCGACGCCTCAGTTCGGCCCAGATATCGGCGGTGTTGGTCGAAAGCCCCAGTTTCTCGGCCATCGCCATCGCATAGACATGCGCGTCGAGGCAGTGATTGTCAGGGCGCAACCGGCGCCATTCTTCCCTGAAACGGCCGCGCACGACTTCGGTAACGAAGCTCTCTGCCGTCAGCTGCAGAAAGTATTCCTTTGGGAGGTACGCGCCAAAGTGCACGTAGCCCGCAGGATCCGCAGCTTCGCCTGCCGCCAGCCCCGGCTTGTGAAGGTTGGCAAACAGCTCGGACTTCAGTCCCCAGGTGCCGACCGGCCACAGCATGGCGCTACCGAAACGCTTGCGCTTGCCACTCTTCGTGACGGACTTCTTCGCTGGAACACTGATCGCCGGCACGCCGCGCCCGCCGACACCTTTTACCGCAAAGCAGTCCGGGCGCCGGCGGCACCATTCCAGCACCTGGTTGGTGCGCCCACCGTCGCCACCGTCGACCGCTAGCGCTTCGATCTTGCGCTGGTTGCCGAATGCATCGTTGAGCGGCTTGCGATAAAACTCGTCGAGTTCCGCCCACGCGCCTTCGGACGGATTGTCCGTCGCGCCCTCGAAGAAGCGGACGCCAAGAACCCAGCTTTGCCTGTCTTCTCCGAAGGCAACGACGACACACCAGATGCCGTTGTGCTGGACGTCGGCGCCAGCAACAACGATCAAGCCTGGCGCCGGAACGGCAAATTCGCCGATGTTCTCCCGGCGCTCCATCAACCGTTCGTACTCAGGGGCGTTGCCCTTTTCCTTTGCCGGCAGACCGAGCACCAGGTTGTAGATGCCTTTGTCACCGAGCCCACCGGGCTTGGCATGGGCGATCACGTCTTCCGCGATCGCCTCATAGCTCATCATGAGCGAGTCGAACGCGTCGACATGAAAGCCGGGGTGCCGATCAGGACCGAATGCAGTTGGGATGTATCGACCCTGCCGCACGCCTATGACGCGCTCGGTCTCCGATATCCAGTGACCGCAGACACAGGCATAGAAACTCTTGTGCGGGTGCAGGCGGTCGAGGTGAAAGCCCTCGAATGATTGCTTGAACTCTCGACCGCATTCGACGCAGCGGATGTTCCAGAAGCGTTGGTCCGAACGCTTGAAGGATCGGTCGATGCGGCAGTGACCTGGCAGTTCGCCGAGCTCGTCTCCGGTGTCGATTTCGGGCGTCGACAGCTCAAATATCTTGTACGCCTTCGTTCGGCGAAAAGCCGTGAAGCGACCGAAGTACAACGTCTCCGGGTCGTCGCCGTTGACGTGTGTCTGCCACTTCGACACTTCGTCTTTAACGCCGTAACGGGTCGTTTTGCCAGACAGGTCGGTTGCGACGTTGGCGTTGGCAAGCATCAGCGAGCCGCCGGCGAAGCGCTTCTCGTAGATCGTCGAGCCGGCGCCTGATCTACTGACGGCCGGGAAAATGACCTGCTTTCCAGATGCGGCCTGCCACGCGTCGATGAGCGGCTGCAGCTTCTGACTGTTCATGTCCTGCAGGAAGTCGATGGACGGCAGGCCGTAGATCGTATTGTCCGGGGCGGTCTCCGCGATGTACAGCGACCAGCCCAGGCCGAGGATAGAGACCCCCGTCTGCTGGGACTTCCTGACCGTTACCAGGTTGCACGGATGCTCAATCGACAGGCAGTCCGCGATCTCGCCCAGATAGGGCGCATCCTCGAGGGACCAGAATTCGCCCTTTTTCGGCCCGTCGACGAGCACGATGTTTTCCGGCAGCCAATCGCGAAATCGAATTGGCGGCTTCGGCCTGATGGCGTCCGCCAGCGCAATACCAACGAGGCGCAGCGCTCCAGGATGGCAAGGGCCGACATGAACGCTCACAGCTCGTCGTCCTCGAGCGGCTCGTCGTGAAGCGCAGCCGCCTCGACGGTAGCCGCAAGCTTCTCCGCGATCTCGGTGTTGAGATCGAAAGAGATCTGCCGCAGCAACACGCGAAGCCCGTGGGCGCCTTCGCGCGAGACGGCAAGCGCCATGTCGTCGGCCTTGTTCTGCAGCCGGGCAATGAGGCTTTGGATCTCTCGCCCGCAGACTGTGAGCGCATCACGCGTACGGTCGGCGCGGATCAGCTGGCCTATTTCTTCCTGCCGGCGGATCTTCTCACGCCCAACTTTCAACCAGGCTTCCTGCCTAAGAGCCTCGTCGCGTGAAGTGCTCGACTTGGCAGGATCGGCAGGCGCTGCAGGCTCTTCCTTCCGAACGGCCGCGGTCTTTTCGGAGCTAGCGAACTGACCGCGGTAGTGATCGAAGTGAGCCAACGAAAATCTGACGACGCGGTCGCGACTGTCGCGCTCGACGGGCAGGCCATGCTTTTCCACCAACTGGCGGACGAGCTTCGTCACCGCCTGCTTGGTGACGCCGTCGCGGGCAGCAACCGCTGCCGGCGTCGCCATCACATTTTGATCGGCGGACATTCTGACAACTTCCCGTTAGGGCGCTGACAACCCTGACAACTCAACTTTTTCCATGGTGCGACTGGCAATAATCCGGGCGCTTCTCTGCCCGCATGGCTTCGATGCCGGGAAACGGTCCCTAAACCGGGGAGGGGCCCCCCTCACACCATCAAGCGCGCCAGCTCATGTTCGATGCGTTGTGGCAGCATGCGAGCGATGGTCGAGGTGAACGCCGATGCAGTCTCACCGCTCACCATCTCCTGCGGGATGATGACACCACTATCCTGCATTTCGATATCCCGCCCCTTGCCGATCCGTTTCCATACATGCCCGCCGAGCTTTCGCGTTGCGACACGGTTGGGGAACTTGCCCCCTTTCATGAAGGTGCCGGCAAAGATGCGCCGCTGACCGAATGGCGCGGCAGATACACCGGCCCTCGTCTCACGGGGAGAAAAGAACTTGAGTGAGATATCGCCGCCAGTTGCGCGCATCTCATATCTGAGATCGTCGTAACTCGGCCGACTGGTCCTGATCGCCTTGACGATAACCTTTCGCTTGAGGCCAGTCTGCACCGTCAAGGTACGGTAAACCTTGGTGCGAGCCATGTCGCCTGCACGGGCAAGGCCGCGTTGCATGACCTTGCGCCCATCCTTGCCGAGCGCGCCGATCATGTTGTCGAATCGGGCGACACCTGAGATTTCCTGCCAGCGAACAACTAAGTCCGACATGGCCGGGCCTCCCAACGAAAAACCCGCCTCGGTTGCCCGGGCGGGTTCGGTTATCTGATTTACCGTGTTTAGGTGTAAGTCAAGTTTCTGCCGCGCGTCAACAGACAGGAGCTGTTTTTTTGCTCGGGGTTTTTGCAGGCATCCGCACCACCGATACGCCGAGCATATCGCGCTCAAGCCATGGCGTCATCGAGCGATCGCAGCCGACGATCCTATGGCCGATCATCTGAGGCGCCACTTCGCGCTCAAGCATGCGCAAAGCACCAACCCAGATCTGGTAATCGAGGCGGGCAAGGATGTCGCTCACCGGATCGACAGAGAATTCATATTTGCGATAGGCACCGCGGTGTGGGCGCTGCGACCGGCCATTGTAGCCATCGACCTCAATATCGTAGGTCTGCCCAAGCCTGTCCGTCACTCGTTTCTGCATGAACCACGCTGGCTTGCCGCCGCGCTCGACCATCCTAACCTTTGACGGCTCGGCTGAGAAATCCGGCTCTCGGCCAAGGATCGCCGTGCCGACGACGAGGCTGACGATCTGGGTGCCGCGTCGCGCTGTCATGCGCAAGCTAAAGCGCTCGACCGCACGGGCCACAGCCTGGTCGGCCAAACCGTCGGTCTCTGGCCAATCGGCCAGCGCGTTCCAACCAGCAGGCACAACCACGTCGCAAAGGGCGAGTTCGGCAACGGCACGGCCAAGCGTCACCGCGTCTTCATGCGGCTCGCCCTGTTCGAGCCAGTAATTCGAACCGTCGCCGCTGCGGTCAATCAGCGTGCCGAGTTCGGCAAAGCTGGTGATCTTGCCCCAAGATGATGCCTCGAGCATCCGCCAAGCCGAGTTGGCATTGGCCAGACCATCAACCCCACCGCCCTTGGTCAGCTCATTCACGAAAGCCCAGGTCAAAAGTTCGTCAATGGTCACGGTCTTCATCGTCTTTTCCTTCCTAGCGATAGTTTGCGATAGTTTTGCGGGAGTTTAGCGATAGTTCTAAGATAGAATTTGTTTAATGATTTCAATTCGATGAATAGTTGTTGCAGGAGTTGCGACAGTTCTTGAGTCCTATACGCAGAGGAATTTTCCTCCCCGCTCCCCTTCTTCACACCTATAGGGCGCCAAAACTGGTGCGAACTATCGCAACTTATTGATTTCGTTGCGCTATTTCCGCCGCAGGAACTATCGCAGAGTGTCGCACAGTGTCGCAACTGTCGAAAAGCGAAAGAGGCAATAAAATCAATACGTTGCCGGTTTTCAGGCAAAGACGGCACGGCGGAAAGGGGTTGCGGGGCAGGCGGCGTCTCATCGCATATGCGCCTCGAAATCATCGTGTCCGGATGCCTGTTTGGAGGCTGGAACATCGACGAGCGCGACGCCGCGGTAGATGACGATGCGGCCGTCAACGCGATGGTATTTTCGCTTCATGATCAGCCCGAAGGCGGTCAGCGATATCGGTTTTCCGCCCTGGTCGATGGTGAAGTCGACATAGGCTTGGTAGAAGGCCTTTGCGGTCACCTCGCCATTCGCATCGGCCACCACGCATCGCGCGCAAAAGGCCGATGTCCTGTCCATCTCGTCGCGATATTCCTGCGTCTTCAGCCTTACAGCCTCCGGTACGACAAGGCCTTCGCGCAGGAAGATCATCACCCCTTCGATCAGCCAGTTGAGGATGCCGGAATATTCAGGCGCGAACTCCGAAACGACCTCCTCGAACTCGCGCTGCTCGCTTTCTGCAAGCGTCACAGGCCAGTGCACCACGGCCATGCGTCGCCAGATGCCGTTGTCGGTACCGCTGATCTTTGGATAGCCGTTGCCGGACATGTGGCCGGTGAAGATCGGCTTGAAGTCGAAATAGCCCTGAAACAGGTCGCGGACAGTGAAGTCCTCACCACCAGTGAGGTCCTTGACCAGGTTCTCGCGCAGGTCCTCGCCTTCGGGCAGTTCCTTGACGCGCAAGAAACGCCGGCCATAGAGCCGGGCCATGTCGGGGTTGGCGGCGCCGCCAGCCTTGCCTTCACCGGTGAACGATTCTGACGGCAGGGTGACGGCCGCTTCGCCAAGCAGGCGGCACAGCGTCTCCATATAGACGGATTTGCCGTTGGCGCCGAAGCCATAGTGGAAGAACAGTTTCTGCACCGTCAGGCCGATCAACCCGAGGCCGGAGGCGACCTGCACCATGCGGCGCACGTCGGCGAGGGGTAGCATCCGCTCCATGAAGGCCGTCCATTTCTCGCACTTGGCCTTCGGATCGTAATCGACCGGCACGACCTGCGTGATCAGATCCTGTCGCCTATGGCCTTTCACTGCGGTCAGCGAGGCGTCGCGAACCGTTATGAACTCCTCGATATCCTCGCGGATGTCGTCGGGATCGTCGAACGCCGGATTGCGCACCTGCTTGCTGATCTTGCGGAAGACCAGGGTGTGGCCGCGCACGGCGACCTTCAGAGGATCGGCATTGAACTCGTCCGGTCCGCGTTGGATATGGGGAGCGGCGCAGACCAACATCGCCTCGAGCCGCCCCTTGTTCTTAGACGAGACAGCATGATCCATGCGACGTTTGTGACGCTTACCCAGATTGGCCATGGCAAGCTCTGCCGCCTTGGCAAGCTTTCTCTGCGCTGGTGTCCGCCCTTCTTCCTCCACCTGCAGCGCGGTGCGGCCCTTGTCGATCGCTGCCTGCTCCGCCGGCGTTGAATCTATGTACTGGACTTCCAGCGCTATGCGACCGCCGAGGTTCTGCGCCACCGCCAGCGATCGGGGATCACCGGTATCAATGTCCCAATGCGTGCCGTCCCAAACAGCAAAGGCAGCCTTCTTTGCCTTCGACTGCGCCAGCACAAGCAGATCCTCACCGAAATGGGCAAGCAGCCGCTCGGCATTGTCGGTGTCCGAATGATCGAGGCCAGCACAAGCCTTGACCACATCCATGTCTATCTTGCTGCCGCGCTTGGGTGCAGTGCCGGGTTCGCAGTCTTCAATCTGGTCTGCAGGCAGCGGATCGTCATTGGCAGGGGTACGGGGAATTCCGGCCGCGTGTGCCTGACGTGTCGCCTCATCCAGAAGGGCGACGACAGCTTCCGGCATCGTGGTCTTTTTCTTGGTCAAGATGCCTCCGCCTCGGCCGAGACGGCCATGCTTGCAAAGTCGTGGCCGTTGCGCGGCCAGATGATCGGGATCAGGCGGCCCGGCCGGGCATGCCGCGCGCGGGCGCGGGCCATGGCCGAGGCGGTCATGACGCGTTCGGAATCGCCATCGGCGAGCAGCACCAGCTCGTCGACATGGTCGAGCACGAACATGGCGTCGTCGGTGTCTTGGTCGAGCTTGGGGACGGGACCGGCAATCATCACCGGGCGCTCAACCAGGTTGCGATCGGGCTTGGTTAGGGACGGATGTGCGAAGCGCGATGAGGCCTCGGCTGGTCCGCTGAGATTGCCGAGGTCGCCGGCGGCGAAATAGAAGGTATCGGCGCGAAAGCCTTCCCACCGACCGAAGGCGAGGCCGTTCTCGATGCCCTCGCCACCGACCCAGCGTCGCGCTGACAGATCGCCGGCAAGCGGGATCAAGCCGCCCTTCTTGGTGCCGCGCATCTTCTTGGTTGGCAGCAGTTCGCCGGTGACAGGATCGGACAGTTCCAGACGGAACTTCGGGGCGAGGCCGAGATCGATCCAGGTGATGTGACAGCCGATGACGACGCCGGCTGCGTCGATGAATGGTGCCACCATGGCTGGACCGGTATGCAGCGCCTGCAACTGGCCGCGATCGTCTTCGCCATGCCAATAGGGCTGGTTGGCCGAGAAACGCAGCCACTTGCTCGGAATGCCGCAACCGCGATTGGCGAGGTACCGGAGTCCGATGCCGTGCATCATGATCGGCTCGGCCGCTTCATAGATGCCGCGTGCCTTCTTGCGCTCACGCTCGCGAAACTCAGCCTGAGCCTGCTCTGTTCGCGCGGTGGCCTGTTCATTGTCGATCTTCAGCCGGTCAAGGCGTTCGAGGCGCGCAGCCCGATCTTCCTCGCTCTCGCGCTCGCCGCCCTCGGGAATGCCTTCGCCCGTCACGGTCGAGCACGCCTCGAGGAAACCGTCGCGACGCTTGACGTCGAGGCCGAGGGTATGCGCGGCCATGCCGATGGCGTCTTGGCCGCCAACGCCCCCGGCTCGGCAATTCCATTTGTTCTTCTTGGTGTTGAAGGCAAAGCAGTCCTTGCCGCCACATGCGGGGCAGGGCTGGGGGTGCTCATGGCCCGACTTGCGAAAGGTAAGGTTGAGCCGCTTGGCCACAGCCTCGATCGACACTGCCCGTGCACGTTCAACGAACTCATCGACGGCCGCGCTCATGCCGCACCCTTTTGACCGAAGGTCTTGCGAATATCGGCCATGCAGGCGGATGCACCCCGGCCTTGGTCATATTCACGCAAGATCTTGCGGATGGCGTCGACCATGGCGCGGTTGCCGCCGGCGCGGCCACGGATGCGGTCCCGGTCCGACTTGCTGGAAATGGCGGCTGCCTGTGCCTCACGTTGCTCCGCGCTCATGCGGCAACCCTCCGCACTTGCGCTGAGTTTACGAAGCAGCTCTTATTCTTCTGCTTAGGGGAGACATTTCGAAGATGAGTTGGGGCTTTGTGCGCGGTCACAAGTACAATCGACGCGCTGACATTCACAAACTGTACGGCGGTCAAATGCAGGGTGGCATCATCACGCCCAGTGACCACAACGTCATTTTCATCATGTCGGGCAAACGAGGTGAAGAATTCGGGTACGACGACCGCTTCCATGCCGATGGGCTGATTGAATATTTTGGCGAAGGCCAGGTCGGCGACATGCAGATGATCCGCGGCAACAAGGCCATCGCAAATCACGTTGAGAACGGCAAAAGCCTGCTTCTCTTCGAGAAGGAATACCCAGCTCGAACCATCACCTTCTTGGGTGAATTGGTCTGCCAAGGGTGGCACTGGGAGGAGTCTCGAGACAGCCAAGACACGCTTCGAAAGGCGATAGTTTTTGAGCTTAGGCAACTGGAAGACATCGTCGAAAGCGTTGACGCGTCGCCGACCCCGGCCGACGATCTGGAAGCCTTGCGAAAGCTGGCAATGGAAGCCGCGGCGCCGTCCGCCCCGGGCGGCACGACAAATAGGAACATCTACACGCGCTCTGCTCAAGTGAAGGCCTATGTTTTGGCGAGAGCGAAAGGCCATTGCCAGGGGTGCGAGCAACCTGCGCCGTTCCTCAGGCCAGATGGCAAACCATACCTCGAGCCACATCATATTCGACGCGCCAGTGACGGCGGCCCGGATGATCCCAGGTTCGTGATCGCACTTTGTCCGAACTGTCATCGGCGAGTGCATTCGGGTGCCGATGGGCCCGCTTACAACGCGACACTGCTTGACCGGATGAAGACAATCGCTGCTCATGACTAGCAAGGTTCGCTCCTGTCGTCGGTGCGTGCAAAAGGCTTGGTGTTGCGGATCAGGTGATTGATCGCGCCGGAGGAAAGGCCGGTGCGCGCCTGTACCTGGCGCATCGACTGACCCATCTCGAACAGCAACAGGACGCCTTCCGCCTGCATGGCAGGTGCGAGCGCAAATAACCGGGCAGGGATGATGCTGTCGGGAGTGCCGAAGGCAGGTCCCGCAGGTGGTGATTTCAAATGCGGTCTCATGCGCGCCTCTCTGTTTCAGTGCTCTTCCCGTGAAACATTTCGGGTGTTTCACGCAGTTGGATCGCTGCAGTTGCAGGGGCGTAAAAGGCTCGGAACGAGACCTTCAGCCAGTCACAGACAGCAATGACCTTGGCTGCTGAGACCGATTGGCCGTTGGAAAGGCGCGACAGGTCGGACGAGGTGACGCCGATCTCTGATGCGTTGATGCGCCAGCCGCGGCCGTCAGCCTCAAGCTTCTGGCGGGCCAACCGGCCGAGGGCGCGATATTCGAACTGTGCGAGCCGCTCAGCCATGGCGCCCTGCTTTTTTTAGGAAGATCGTGGGCTCTTCGCCGATCCAGTCGCAAAGGGCGAAGAACTGATATGCACCCGGGTTGCGGCCACGCGCTGCGCGGCGAACGTCGTCGAGCTCGACCCTTGCCTCTTTGGCCACCCGCAACTCGGTCTTGGACCGCGCGATCCGGCGCGCCTCGAGAAACATCGCGAAGACCTCGAAATCGACAAGAGCCGGCTCATAGGCATCGGCGCGCAGGGTGGGGGCGGCCGTGACGTTCGTCATGCTGCCGAGGCCTTTTCGGTCTCGGCGAAAAGATGATCGGTGCAATAGGGCTTGTTGCGCAGGTTGATCATGCGCTTGCAGCCGCAGACCAGCATTTCGGTGCTTGCCGGCGAATACGGGTCAGCGGCGTAGAAAAGGCAGCGGCTCTCAGCCGATGCACGCGCGAACGTCATTGGCACGACGATGATGTCGACAGCCTTGCGCCGCACGACGGGCTCTGGCTGAACCATCGCAATGGGAGGCKCCGAAACACGCAGGCGTGCCGGCGCCGGCTTGACCGACTTGGGTGCAGGGGCCGGTTTTTCGACCTTCACGGTCTTAGTACGCTGAAAGCCGGCAGGCCGAGCAAGCTTGCCCAGTGCCCCACCGGCACGATGGATCTTACCGACCACCGCGCTGCGTGAAATGCTCATGCGTGTGGCGATCTGGCCGGCGCTCAAGCCGGCGTCGACCAGCGATTTCAACAGGTCGAGCGCTTCAGCAGACCAGGTCACTTTGCGCCTCCCTCGACGATCGAGAGGCCAGTTGCTCGCGCACCGGCGAGCGTCTTGCGCAGTTCAGAAAGTCCTTGCTCCATACGCGAGGCAGCGCGATCCATCTCGGCGGCTTCGGCGGGCGTCAGCTTGCCGTCGGCGAACGATGCCGCACCGGTGGCCATCAGCTCGGCTGCATGCCGGCAAGTCTCCGCGTGGCGTGCCAAGATATTGCCAGTCGCGACCTGCACGGCGTCCGAATCTGCAAGGCGGCGTCCATTCAGGTCGGCCATGGCCGAGGTGACCAGCGGCACGCCGCATTCGGCCTCAAGGGCCAGCACGGCGGAGATCGGCATCAGGTCGTGGTCGGCGGCATGGTTCCAACGGCCAACCGCGCTCTTGGAAAAGGACGTGATATCAGCTGCGCGTTCCACCCCGCCGGCCATGGCGATCAAATCGCGTTGCGCGGCCTTGATACGGTAGAAGCGAAGATCTGCATTGGCGGGCATTGTCGGCTCCAAAAAGGCAAAAACTTTCCCGCGCCGGGAAAGCCCGGCGTGTTTTCCCGTGGCGGGAAATGGCTGAGAGGTGTCAGATCGTGGGCATGAAAACCCGCGTCACATACTCATCAAGGACTGGAGCCAGGCGGCCCGACAGGTTCAAAGGCCTGCCGGGCGCCGTTCAAACGGGCGGCGAGGATCGCTCCTACGGACGCCTTGCAACGGCCGTGCCTCAAAAGGTGCAGGGGGCCTTGCGAGCCGTACCTGACCGCCCTCTCTCTCAGGGTATTGGTGACGATGCGGATCATGCGTCCGCTCCGGTGAAGGGGTGGCCGGCCTCGCCGTGGGGACGATCGAGACCGGCCGCGACGGCGGGCGAGGGGCCGTCGAAATCACTTGGATCGTCGCCATAGATGTCGGGTCGGATCTGGTATCGCGAAATACCAGTGACGCGCTCAACCTCTAAAACCCGCTCAGGAGGGACGCGTCGCCACTGGGAAATCCCTTGAGGCTTTATCCCGAGCTTGCGTGCAAGCGCGCTCGGCCCGCCTGCGGCAGCAACGATCTCATCCGTCGGTAAAGGTGCGAGCTGTGACATGACCAAATTAAAAGCACAGCTTTCATTTTTATGCAAGTCACTCTTTCATAGACGAGTAGGCCCATGTTTCATCAAAACATAGCCATGGAAAGAAGTGTTGGATCAGTCCTGAGGCAAGCCAGGAAGCAGCGCGGATATGTGCTGCGCCAGGTGGCGGAGGTGGCCGGGGTGTCGACTGCCGCTGTCGGGCAATGGGAGCGCGACGAGAATGATCTGACAATGGAGAATCTGCGGAAGGTGGCTACCTTCCTTGAAATCGACCCCTTGGCCGCGAACCGTGGCGAGCTCCGCTATGTCGGTAAGCAGCAGGATCTTTCAGAGATCGAACGCGTCACCGATCCCGCACCGGTCGACATGGGGCCGGAGGATGTCGAGATACTGGGTGTATCAGTTGGCGGCGACGATGGCGATTTTGCCCTTAATGGCCAAATCGTTGGTTATGCTCGGCGCCCCGCTGGGATTGCCAGGATCCGCAATGTCTTTGCCGTCCATGTGATAGGTGAGAGTATGATCCCGCGCTATGAACCCGCAGATTTACTGTATTGTGGTGGAAGGGCGCCTGTCGCTGGGGACGATGTGGTAATCGAGATGTTCCMGAAGGGCGACGAGACTGTCGGAAAGGCCTACATCAAGCGGCTCGTGAGGCGAACGGCCTCCGAGATTGTTTGCAAGCAATATAACCCGCCGATTGAAATGACCTTCAACCCGTACGAGATGAAGGCCATGCATCGAGTAATCCCTTACCGGGAACTTCTCGGTTATTGAGCATATAGGCATCGGCTCTCGCCCGGTTCAAATCCGTAGAGAATGCGGCTTGAATTGACAGATTGCGGCCTTCTTCGCCGTTCTCAATGCATTCACTGCACGCAAGACGTGATGCCAGCTCTCTCACAGGTGTCGTCGCCGTCGCGCCGGTCCGGTAAATCTGCTTGGGCTTCCACCAGCGGTGTCGGCCACAGTCTCCGCATTCGATTGCGATAGACAGCACTTGCCCCAGTAGCGGCTCGCCCGTCGTTGGTATGCTCATTCCCTGCCCCGTCTGTTCTCTCTCCGTTCTATAATTGATTCTTTTATCCGCGCTGTCGAATCTAAAAACAGGCTAGAGCAATGAAAGTGCCACTTGCATTAGAATAAAAGCTGTGCTTTCAATTGCCCATCGCATTAGTCGATGGAGCGTCGCTTGTCACTTCACAAAGCCATAAGTTTCGGCAATTCGCCTGACCTGCACACAATGGGCGGTCTTCTGCGAAGATCCGAATTTGTCAATTCGGCTCTCCATGATGCGCGCAGACTTGCCCATCCTATCCGTGAAGCGAAGATCGGAAGAGGGCACCTTCGTCTCGACAAACCTGGCAATCGCCTCCTGATCGAAGGAAAGGCCGCAAGCTTTCTCCGAGCCGATCACGTCGCCAAGATCGAACGCGATCATCGAGCTATTGTCTGCACGCGCCTCGACGGCCCAAGCCGCTACGAGCGCCGCCGCGCCTATCAAAACGCCCTTCATCTGGAAATCCTCCCCGTCAGCTCACGACATCTTGGCGATTTCGATAGCAGGTGCAAGCGCTTGGCACCTCAGACACCGGCCCGCCGGCTGTCGATGGCCGAGGAATTCGTTGGCCTGGCAGTGACCTGCGCCATCCTGCTGGTCAGCGCTTTTGTTCTTGGGGCGCTGTGATGATGCGCGGCTCACCGAGTTCCGACGTAGCTACTGCACCGGACCTTTGTCGCTTGAACGGCGCAAGGCTGCTTCGTGTAGCGTCCTCTCCAGCTCTTTCGCAATGTCGCGAACAGCCTGACGTGCAGCCCGCATGGAAGCGTTGTCTGGAGAATGACTGGCCGCAAATCGCTCCATCCCTTCCTCTATCGGTCGCAAATAGCCGGCAAGGGCCGACGGGGGATGAGGCTGCTCTTTCGCCCAACTCCAGATCAGATGTGTCAGCATCGCTTCAAGGGCAAACTGGCGCCCGATCAACTCTTCCATTTCTTCTTCACTTCTCGGCACAGGTCCGACTCCCTCACAGTTCACGCCAGTGTGGAGATTATGACCTCCGAGGCAAGCGCTCGATGCGGCGCAGCCCTGCACAGTCCATCTGCGCAATGATCGCTGGCCTCGCAGTCACCTGCGCCATCCTTCTCATCGCTGCTTTCGTCGTGGGGTTGCTGTGATGCTGACGTTCCGTATCCATTTCGCCGATGGCGACCCGCTCGACATCGAAGCCGTGGACGCCAGGTCCGTCCGCTCGCTGGCCGAAGCTAGCCGTCCCGGCGTCCTCATCAGGAAAATCAAACTATTAAAGGAGGCCACCAGCCATGCACGCTGAGTTTCGCCCGTCGTCACAGATTCGCGCCATCTTCCCCGAGATGGATGAAACCCCGCATCCACGCGCCAGCCAGATGGCCGAGACGATGTTGGAGGTCACTGCCCTTGGCAATGGCGGCCCAACCTTCCGCGACCTGATCCGTGAAGGCTTCACCTCGGCCGAGATCACCGAGCATCACAGGCAGGCCGAGCAGCTGGCCAATGAACGCGGCACACGCCAGATCACGCCCGAGCCCGACCGTATGGCCGAGCTGGTGGCCAAGGCAGTGTCGCCGCTTCCCAATCGGTTGCCGCTGCCTGCTGGTACCGCCGAGACGCAGGCGCTCTTCCAGACCTGGGGGCACTATTGCACGGCGCGCGGATCCTATCTCCTCGACCCATGGCCGGGCCAGCGCGAACGTTGCCTCGACAAGCTGCGCGATTACCTCAATCGCCTTCCGCTGCATCCGCGCTCGCGCAAGGACATAAGCCTCAAGGTCGCCGCGGCCCTGGCAATCACCGCAACCCTGAAGAAGGTGGCCCAGTGACCGCAGCCGTCCGTCACCTTCCTATTGCGGTTCCAGCCTTTCGGCCCGACGGCTCGGCAATGGACTTGGCCAACGTGATGGTCGCCGACATCGACTTTGCGGCGATGGCCGCCGGTCTTTCGAAGATGGCGAGGTTCAACGCCATCTATCGCTGCCCAGCTTATTCCGTCGGTCAGCACAGCGTCATGGGTGCCGACGGCCTGTTCAACGAGACCGGCGACACTACCCTCGCAGGCTACTTCCTGCTGCACGACGGACACGAATATCTTACCGGCGATGGCACGCGCCCGATGGTCGACCGCATCCAGCTCCAGATCCTACGTCTGGCTATTAAAGCCAAGCTGACCGGCTCGGCGTTGAAGTTTGTCGACAAGCTCGCGCATCGCGCCATCGGCGAGGTCAAGCGCGAGATCGACATCCAGATCTTCAAGGCGGCAGGCATTCCCGATCTGGAGTTGATGCCGCTCTACGCCCGCCAGGTCAAGGACATGGACAACAGGATGCTGGTGGCCGAGGCAAAAGCGCTTTTCGGTCCGCACGCAGCCGTCGAGTGCTTGCCACCAGGTGATCTCAAGCCGCCGCGCCTGACCGGCGCGATCAAGCCTTGGGGCCCGATGAAAGCCGAGGAAGCCTTCATCGATCGCCTCGAACGCTATCTCGGCATTATCGCGAGGGGCTGAATATGTCTTCCATCAACCGCGTCACATTGATGGGCCGCCTTGGTGCCGACCCTGAAATCCGCCGCATGAAGAGCGGCGATCCGATCGTCAACCTGCGCGTCGCCACCTCCGAAGTCTGGCGCGACAAGCAGACCGGCGAGAAGAAAGAGCGTTCGGAGTGGCACCAGGTCGTCATCTTCAACAAACGCATCTGCGAGGTTGCAGAGCAGTACCTCAAGAAGGGCAACCTCGTTTACCTCGAAGGCATGCTCTGCACCCGTAAATGGGAAGACCCGGCAGGCCAGCCCCGCTATTCGACCGAGGTCGTGCTCAAGGAATTCAATGGCGAACTGAAGCTGCTGCCGCAGGGCAGCGGTCGACAGGGCGCGGCCGGACCTGACGATTACGGCAGCCAGAGCGGCGGCTCGACATCGTCCGGCTCGACCCGGCAAGAGCGCGGCAATCAGGACACCACCTCGCGCGACCTCGACGACGAAATCCCATTCTAGGCCGGAGAAGACCGATGCCAGTCAGCAAGGATACCGCACATCAAATAGCTCTCGCCTATCGCGAGGTCGAGACTGCCACCGAATTGCTCGGGGAAATCACCGAGGCGTTGTCACGCCGGAACCATCCGGACATTCGCGATGCGTTCGGTCGACACCAGGACGGCCTGCAACTGGGCGTTCCGTCTGGCGCCAACAGCCACAGGCTCTTCAACGTGCCGTGGTCAATGGCGCGCCCTATCATCGAAACGCACATCGCTCAACAGCAGGCCATCATCGCCATGCTGAGCGAGCGCGCTCGCGTCGAACTTGACGGCCAGCCAGCTGCGCCGGTTGCCGCCAACACCTAGCTACCTGAAACCGAGGAAAACCATGAAACGCATACGCGATGCGCAAGTCATTATCGGCATGCTCGAGGKCGGTGAGCTTGCCGCCCAGCTCTCCAACGATATCAGCGAAACGCTGTCCAAGCTCAAGGACCTCGGCGAGATCATGGGCCGAAAGTCCAAGGTCAAGGGCAAGGTCACGCTAGCGCTCGACTTCGAGGTCGAGGCTGGTGCTGTGACCGTCACCGCCGGCATCGAAACCAAGGTGCCAAAGGCTCCTCGAGGATCTTCCTTCTACTGGGTTACCGAAGATGGCTCGCTGTCGACCGAGCATCCCCAGCAGACCGACATGTTCGGCGGCGTCCGCGACGCAGCCGAGCGCCGCACCGTCTAACCGCTCCACCTCCAGCCAGAAGGACTATCCACATCATGACCGACCAAGAAAACATCGCCGAAGCCGCCACCCTCAACCTGCCAGGTTGCCTCGGCTTCGATCTGGGAGTGGCCGCCAAGCTCGGCACAATGGCCAACGGCGCCGAAATCACGATCCTGAAGAAGCCGGACGGAATGCTCGGCGTGCCCGACGAAGTTCCGGTCGGGCTTCTGCGCGGCGAAAGCCCTGAGTTCGAAAGCGTCGCCAGCCATTTCGAGAACTACCGCACCCACCCTGCGCGCAAGTCTGGCACTGCCCAGGTGCAGACCTTCGAGTCTCTTCTCAGCCTGACCCAGCGCCACAAGACCGTGCACAGCGCCGTGTTCGCGAACATGGAGTGGCGCAATCCTTCGATTACTACCGTCGTCGACTATCACGAGAACACGGCTGGCGGGCTGGCCGGCAACGGCAAGCACCGCATCCATTACCCGTTCCCGCTGTCCGACGAGTGGAAGGCCTGGGTCGAAAAGGACGGTCAGATGATGAAGCAGGCTGACTTCGCCTGGTTCCTCGATGATCGTATTCCCGATCTTGCCAGTCCCTCCGAGGAGGAGAAGATCCGGTATGAACGCGACTTCAACCTGACCTTCGCGACGCCGTCGCAGGTGGTGGAGTTGTCGCGCGGCCTGCAGGTCTTTGTCGACACCAAGGTCAAGAACACCGTTACCCTGCAATCTGGCGAGGGCCAGATCTCCTTCGAGGAGACGCACAACGACGCCAGCGGCAAGCCGCTCAAGGTGCCTGGCCTCTTCATGCTGTCGGTCGCACCGTTCTTCATGGGTGAGAAGGTTCGTATGCCCGTGCGCCTGCGCTATCGCCCTGTCGGCGGCCAGTTGAACTGGTTTTTCAACATCTACCGTCCTGACCTGTTCATCACCGAGCACGTCCGCACGGCCCTGTTCGACATGGCCGACAAGACCAGCCTGCCGGTCTTCGAAGGCAAGCCGGAGATGTCGGCGTGAGCAAGGCCCGCTTCACCATAGCGCGGGAGGCATTGCTTCCCGCGCTTGCGCTCGCCGGCAAGGCGGTCGAGCGGCGTAGCACGATCCCCGTGCTGCAGAACCTGCTTTTCGCCGTCGAGGCGGGAAGCCTGAGGCTGACCGGCTCTGACCTCGACTGCGAGATCAGCGCCGAGGTGACATGTCAGGCGACAACGGCTGCAGCCTTCACCTTGCCGGCGGGCACGCTTCATGACGCCGTGCGCAAGCTGCCGGAGGCCGTCGACGTCGTGTTCGAGATTGAGCAGAACTTCGCCGCCATCTCGGCCGGGCGTTCGCGCTTCCGCGTTCCCGTCCTGCCGGCAGACGATTTCCCATCCATGTCGGCAGGCGACTTCAGCCACCATTTCGGGCTCGACGCCGGCGCGCTGGCCCGGATGCTCGGCACGGTTACCTACGCCATCTCGTCTGAAGAGACCCGCTATTATCTCAACGGCATCCACTGGCATGCCAGCGAAGACGAAGGCATCCCACTGTTCAACGCTGTCGCAACCGACGGCCACAGGCTGGCCAGGTTCCGTGCGCCATTGCCTGACGGTGCCGAAGGCATGCCAGGCATCATCGTGCCGCGGCGGACAGTTGGCCTGCTCAAGGTGATGCTGGCCGACAAGGGCGAGGTGTCGATCAGCGTGTCGAATACCAAGATCCGGTTTTCAACGCCTGCCGGCACACTGGTTTCAAAACTCATCGACGGCACGTTTCCGGATTACACCCGCGTCATCCCGCAGGGAAATCCCAACCAGTTCATCGTCGACAAGAAGACGATGGCCGATGCGGTCGACCGCGTCACCACCATCTCGTCGGAGCGAGGCAGCGCCGTAAAATTCGGGTTCTCGTCTGACGGCCTTTTGACGCTTGCCGCCAACAATCCCGATGCTGGCAGCGCGACCGAGGATGCGGTCGTCACACATCTGGCCGGTGACAGCGTCGAGGTAGGCTTCAACGGCCGCTACTGCCTCGACATGCTCAACGCGGCCGACGGCGAGCAGCTGATCTTCAACCTTGGCGACGCCGGCGCGCCCGCGCTGGTCGAACCCGAACATGCCGACGAGCATGGCCTCAAGCCGCTCTTCGTCATCATGCCGATGAGGGTGTGACCATGGACAGCATCCAGCCAACGCCGGAGCAGAAGCGCATCAACGATCTGCTCGATGCAAACAACCGCTTCGAACAGGCAGCGCGCGATGCCCGAGCTGCCCAAAGAGGCGGCTACCAGGATCGTGTCAGCACCTGGCTTCTCGCCTGCTTTGGCATGGAGATCGCCGCTGACCGCACGGAACGCAACCATCGCTTTATCGAGGAAGCCCTCGAACTGGTCCAAGCCTGCGGCACGACCGCCAGCGAGGCGCATCAGCTCGTCGACTACGTGTTCAATCGCCCCATTGGCGACCGGTATCAGGAAGTCGGCGGTGTCATGAACACGCTGGCCGCGCTTTGCCTTGCTCACAACTTCGACATGCTGGGCGCCGGCGAGACGGAACTCACCCGCTGCTGGGCAAACCTTGAGAAGATCCGCGCCAAGCAGGCAGCCAAGCCGAAACACTCACCACTGCCAGAGCACGCCACTCTTTCGCAGGACTCCGTGGTGGAGGCTCGCCCGCTCGACGAATGGCACGAAGATTTCGGCAGCGTCGTCTGGTGGACACTTGACCAAACCGGCCGATGGCTGGGCGAGCCGGCCTATATCGGCACCCCACTCGATCTCGGTAGAACGATCCTCGTCACCGTTGATGGTCAGGAAATGACCTGCACGGTCGGCGGCTGGCCCGACTATCACACGCACTGGACCCCGCACCCGGATTATCCGCGGTTGCCCACTCAACCAATTGAAGGGCAAGCCGGTGTCTGATCACGTCAACGTCCCCTGGACCGCTTACGTCACCGAAGAAGGCGACCCTTGGGCTGCCTTCGTCTCAGGACATGTCGATATCCGCACGATAGCGGGCGCCGCCGTCGATGAGATTCCCAAGGCCTTCGCAGACTACGGCGAGGAGATCGTCGAGGATGTGCAGGGCCTCATTGATGACAGTTGCGGCGCCGTCCTGACGCAATTTTGGCTAGCCCCGGCAGAAGAAGAGGAAGGAATGTTCGTTTTCGCCGGCGAAGGCGAAAGGGGCGCGTTTCCTGTGACCGGCATGAGGTTCATGTGATGGCTGATCACTCCCTCATCGAATGGACAGACGCGACATGGAACCCGATCACCGGCTGTTCCGTAGTCTCGCCCGGCTGCACCAACTGCTACGCCATGAAGCTCGCCGGCACGCGGCTGAAGCATCATGAAAGCCGCGCCGGTCTGACGCGAGACAGCAAGGCGGGACCAGTCTGGACCGGCGAGGTCCGCCTTAACAAGCAATGGCTGCACCAGCCAATCGACTGGAAGAAGCCGCGACGAATCTTCGTCTGCGCCCACGGCGACCTGTTTGCGGAGAATGTGCCGGACGAATGGATCCTTGACGTCTTTACCGTCATGGCAATCGCAAGCCAGCACACCTTCCAGGTGCTGACCAAGCGCCCTGACAGGATGCGAGAATTCTTGTCCCGGCCGGACCTGCTCGAGGATATCTATGCGAACTGGTACGCTTTCAGCGGCGGGGCACGAGAGGTCTATTCCTGGCCCCTACCGAATGTCTGGATCGGCGTCTCGGCCGAGGATCAGCAGCGCGCCGACGAACGCATCCCCGAGCTGCTCGACACGCCGGCAGCTGTCCGCTTCGTTTCTGCCGAGCCGATGCTCGGGCCGATTGATTTCACACCCAAGGCCGACCAGACCTATCAGATATTGAGTGAATGGTACGGGCCAAACGGCTTCGACCCGACGGGCTGTCAGCCGCGTCTAGAACGCATGCGAGGATGGTTCCCGAAGCTCGACTGGATCATCGTCGGCGGCGAGAGCGGCCAGGGCGCTCGACCGATTCTGCATCCGGATTGGGTCCGCTCGATCCGTGACCAATGCGCCACGGCCGGCGTCCCGTTCTTCTTCAAGCAATGGGGGGCACATCTCCCCGCCGGTCAGATGCAAGCCGATCGCCGGCTTTGGTCGCCGTCTTGCGGCAGCGCTCTCCATGCCACGAAGGCCATCACCGGCAGACTGCTCGACGGGGTCGAGCATAGCGCCATGCCCGCAATCGAGGTGCGGCCATGACTCCCGGAGCCGAAGAAATGATGCGCGACCTGCCGAAGCTCGCCCTCACAATCCGCCAGCCATGGGCGCATGCCATCGTCATGGGCTGGAAGGATATCGAAAACCGCGTCTGGTCGACCGGCATTCGTGGGCCGGTCTGCATTCATGCCAGCAAGTTCGACAAGAAGAATTTTGCGGAGGATGCCGGCGGCTACCAGGACACCGTCGCCTATATCGGCGAGCGCCTCGATGTGCCCGCATTGGCATTCGACGATCTGGCCTTTGGCGCGATCGTCGGCGTCGCTGACGTCGTCGATTGCGTCACGAGTTCGGCCAGCCCGTGGTTCTTCGGTACCTATGGCTTCGTGCTGGCTCATGCCCGGCCGATCACTCCCATCCTGCTCAAGGGCAAGCAAGGCTTCTTCGACTGGCGCAGTCGCATGGACCCTGAAGAGCGACCGGCCGAGCCCGCGCCGGCGCCGGTGCAAGGGTTGCTGTTATGACATCCCCTGTTCGTGTTCAGTTGTCGCGCAAGAAGGGCTGGAAGATGCCCGAGAACACAGTGAAGGTGTCGCGCCCTTCGAAATGGGGAAATCTCTACAAGGTCGTTGAATGCGGCCGATGGATGGATGACGGGTCGCCAGCGTTCGCTGGTCGCCACGATTGGGAAGTTAACTACCCGCTCTTCCGGTCGAAGACTGAGGCAGCACAACGAGCGGTCAACTGCTTCGTTGAATGCTTGGACAGCGATCTTCCTGGCTGGAAGACGATGAGAAACAACCTGCACGAGCTGCGAGGCAAGAACCTCGCATGCTGGTGCAGGCTCGACCAGCCCTGCCATGCAGACGTGCTGCTCGCGCGGGCAAATCAGCAGGGAGAAAGCTGATGGCCCGTCGACCATTCATGCGCCCCAACGATCTAAAGACAGCCCTTGCCGTGCTGAAAGAGGCCGGCGTCGAACCAGCTGCGCTCGACATCATGCCGAACGGCACTCACCGCTGGCACTTTACGAAGCCTTCCGGCGATGATGAAGATGACCTCGATCGCGAACTCGCGGCTTTCGAGGCAAGACATGGTCATGGTTGAATTGAAGGGGCTGCACACGGTCAAGGCCAAGGGCCGGACCTACTATTACGCCTGGCGCGGCGGTCCAGCGGTAAAGGGTGAGCCTGGCACACCTCAGTTCCAGGCATCCTATAGCGAGGCTGTCGAATCGAAATCAGCCCCGGACAGCAATAAATTCCGCTCGCTCGTCATCCGATACAAGGCGAGCAAGGACTATAAGGACCTGGCCGATTCTACCCGCCGGAACTGGGGGCCGTGGCTTGATCGGATTTCCGACCACTTCGGCGATCTGCGTATCGCCCAGTTCGACCGGCCCGAAAGGATCAGGCCGTTCATCCGCAAATGGCGCGGCGGCTATACCGAGACACCGCGCGCTGCCGACTATGGCATGCAGGTCCTCTCCCGCGTGCTGTCCTATGCCGTCGACCCGCTCGGCAAGATCGCGACCAACCCGTGTGAAGGGATCAAGCAACTCTATTCAGGATCCCGTGCAGAGATCATCTGGACGGACGCCGACATCGCCCACCTGAAGGCGACGTGCTCGGCCGAGGTGGCTCATGCCGTTGATCTGGCAGCCCATACCGGATTGCGTGTCGGCGATCTGATCCGGCTGTCCTGGTCGCATGTCGGCGAGGATGCGATTGTCATCACCACGGGCAAGAGCAGGCATCGGCGCGAGGCCGTCATCCCCCTCTATCAGGCGCTGCGCGACGTTCTCGCGCGGATACCGCGGAACTCGCCGGTCATCCTAACCAGCAGCAAGAAGCGGCCTTGGGTCAAGGACGGCCTCGGCAGTTCATTCGTCAAGGCGAAGCAGGATGCCTGGCCCGATGGCGAGAACCTCAACTTCCATGATTTGCGGGGAACCGCGGCGACCAAGTTCTACATTTCCGGCCTGACAGAGCGCGAGATCGCAGAGATCATGGCCTGGGACGAAGACCAGGTAGCCAAGATTATTCGTCGCTACGTCAGCCGCGGCGCCGCTATCAAGGAGCGAATCCGCAAGCTCGATGAGGCCAGAAAGAGAACGTAAGCTGTAAAACTGCCTGTAAAACCGTCTGTTTTCGGCAGTGTGGAAATCCTGCTCAAAGCCTTGTGGCATAAGCTGGAGCGGGTAGCGGGAATCGAACCCGCGCGTTCAGCTTGGGAAGCTGACAGGCTACCATTACATCATACCCGCGCGGGCACTTGGTTAGCATTCGCGATGCGGCTCGGCAATCGGGAAAGGGTTTGATCCTCACTAAACGATGGTGGGCTATTTCCGTTTGCGCAGCGCCGAATGGGCCATCCGGAGCCGAGACAAGGCGATCTCGCCATAGGCGCGGCCGCTGAGCTTGCCGCCGAACCCTCTGCGCAAGATCTTGCGCGCCTGGCTGCCGGAGAAGCGGGCCAGAATTTCGCGGCAAAAAATGCGAGGACGAAATTCAGCCGCAAGCCGCGGCGCGTTGGCCAGGAAAATCTCAAATAGCTTTGGGTCGCGATAGAAACTCCGCAGGCGCTTGGACGCTTCCCTGGTTACTTGATCCACGACTTGCCAGAAGGCGCCATCGAGCATCCAGGCGTACTTGTCCACATTGGCGAGCAAGTACTCGATATCAGTCAGTGTCKCTTGGCTAGCTTTCAGATTGTAAGCGGGACTGCCTGACACCAGCCAGATGGAGCGTTCGCGCGCCGAGAAATAGTTCGAGCCATGCAGGCGGTATCCCGAAAGGATGACATCGATCAGGGCACTTCCGGCAAACGCATTGCAGATGAAATTGAAGTAGCCGTCGGCGGAGCGCATGTGCGGACCATCGCGGCGTACAAGACGCAGGATGGAAGCGCGGTACATGTTCGCGGTGCCCGGCCCCCAATGCCAGCCGAAGACAGGCCTGGGGACGATGGCGGTCCTGGCTGCCAGGGTATCGAAATCCCCTTGGGTTATGGACGGCACCCGCAATGTGGCGTCCTTCTCGCGCAAGCCGCGCATCATGTGACTGCCGCTGATATCGACGCATGCGCCTGCGGCCGTCAGCGCGTTGCCATGGGTGTCCACCTCCGCCACGCTTGAAGATGTGAAGGCAACGCTGTGCGGCAGTGCCAGATGCGCCTGGACGTGCATTGAGGCAAAATTCGAAAACAGCACATCATCGGCGTCGACAAAGGTGACGAGACCGCCCTTTACCTTGTCCAGCGCCCAGAATGCGGCGCCCAGTTGCCCGAGGTTTTCGGCAAGTGTGGCGACGGCGAACCGGTTGTCGCCCTGAATGTGCCTGGCAATCACCTCGGCACTGTCGTCGGTCGAGCCATTGTTGATGACCAGGCATTCGAAATGCGGATAGTCCTGCGCCCTGATCGAATCGATCGCGGCACCAACAAACTGAGCGTAGTTCCAGCTGATGACGACGAAGCTGACGAGCGGCGGCTTGACTGCGTCGCCCGACAATTGCGCGATGCTGCGGTCGCCGAT